>NZ_NFHY01000011.1:0-135895 GCF_002161525.1 Drancourtella sp. An57 | reverse complement strand
CGAGGGCATAACCAAGGAATGGTGGATAGGAAAAAGCAGGATGACAGAAACGTGGACTTATATGTGGTTTTGAAGGTACACAAAAGGAAACACCTGAAAAGGTGTGTTTCTTTGTATCTGAAATAGAATATAGGGGATTGGTCAAATGGTATGACAGGAGTCTCCAAAACTCTTAGCGGGAGTTCGATTCTCTCATCCCCTGCTGAAAAACCGCCGAAATTCGGCGGTTTTTTCATGTCTGATTTTAAAATAGAACACAAGGTAGAACACAATATAAACATGTCTTTATGTTAGAACTATAATTGTTTTAATTTCACCACTATACATCCCAGCAAAAAGGCAATTACAAAGGCAAGAAGATGAATTACAAGTGTAGAAATATTTCCTGAAAAAAGCGGAATATTACCTAAGATCGCATAGCCGAGCATCCAGCTTGTCTCGACTGTGTTTGGACGAAAGCATCAGGACAAACCTCCGGGTATATACTTGAGAACTTATTGTTTCTTCAATCCTTTCTATATTCAGCCTATAATAATAGACAAGAAAGGAGAGTGTGGTCAGCAGAATAAGATCCCCCAGTCTACTTTGGGCTATTGGATCCGAAAGATTCAGTCAGAAGCACCAGGAAAAGAACCTGCATCTGATATGGTGTTCACAAAGCTGCCTTCGGAACAAGAGCTGCAGTTGAACTCTAGGACAGGAAATCATTCTGTTACGATCCTTCTTCCGGAAAATATCCGGATTGAAATTGGCGCTGACTGCTCAGCCAGGATACTGACTACGCTCTTGCAGGCGTTGAAGAACTATGCTTGATTTCTCTGGAAGCACAACCGTCTATCTGGCGTGTGGAGTGACTGATCTCCGTAAAAGCTATACCGGTTTGGCCGCAATTATCAAACTGAAATTCCATCTCGATCCGTACTCCCGCTGTATGTTCGCGTTCTGCAATCGCAGACGCACATTGATCAAGATTCTCCAGTGGGACGGCTCCGGATTCGGGATCCTGATGAAACGTCTGGAGCGGAATGCCTTCCATTGGCCGGACACACCGGATGAACTGCGGAAAGTGACTCTCAAAGAGCTCCACTGGCTGTGCGATGGATTATCCCTGAATCCCAGCGGCGCTTTTGAAGAACGCCACCCAAAGATCGTGGTCTGCTCTCGATTCCTGTCAATTCGCAAAAAGCCGAAAATTTCTTGATTTTACGCAGATTTTCCTCTACTCCTGAAGGCGGTTTCCAATAGAAAGCAGATCCTTTTATGGTAAACTGTCAATAGAGATTTTAGAAAGATGAGGCTGTGCGATGGATCCGGTTTTTACAGAAGAACAACTGAACAGGATGGACAGGGAGGCCATGCTCTCTTTGCTGAAGATTATGCAGGAGCATCGTCAAAAGCAGGAAGAAACGCTGCAGAAGCAGGAATCAAGGATCCAGATCCTGGAATAGAAAACAAAGGAACTGGAATTCCTGAACGCAATGCTCTCTGACCGCTTACTCTTGCTCAGAGGAAACGCTTTGGCACATCCAGTGAAAAATATGCGGACGGGTATATCCAGCTGAATCTTTTTAACGAGGCAGAGCGGGAAGCAGACCTGAATGCCCCGGAACCGGACCTGGCAGAGATCCATCCGTCTTCTTACAAAAGAAAAAAACGTTCCGGAAAAAAGGAAGAAGACCTTTCCTCCTTTGAGACAACCGAAGTGATCGAGTACAAGCTGACGGGAGACGACCGTTACTGCCCGGACTGCAATACGAAATATAAGGTTGTCACAAAGGAAAGAGTCAAAAGACTGAAATTCATTCCCGCGAGGTTTGAAGTTGTGGAGGAAGTGATTTTTGTGTACAGCTGTCCGAAATGCGGGGCTATGAAACGGCCGGAAAAAGCGCCGTCACTCCTGAAAGAAAGTGCTGCAACCCCGTCCCTTGTTGCAGGCATCATGAATGCCAAGTATGTAAACGGGATGCCGCTTGCGCGTCAGGAACGGGAATTCGCCCGGTACGACCTGAATCTTTCCACAAAGACCATGGCGAACTGGATCATCCAATGTGCAGACCGGTATCTGCAGCCGCTCTATGATCTGATGAAAGAAGAGCTGCTCCGGAGTAACTATTTGCACGGAGACGAAACCAGAATGCAGGTGATCGATGAGCCGGATCAGAAGGGTTCCACCCAGAACTGGATGTGGGTCTATCTCACGGATGAATACAGCGGCTCTCCGCGGATGGTCCTCTTCCAATACGAAAGAACCCGTGCCGGATATCATCCGGCGGAATTCCTTGGAGATCAGTTTGAGGGATCTTTCACCTGCGATGGTTATCAGGCATACCACAATCTCCCGGAAAGGATCACTGTGACGGGATGCATGGCCCATGCGAGACGCAGATTCGATGAAGCCCTGACGGCCTTGAAAAAGGATTTCACCAAAGAACAGTTGAAGGAGACAACCGCATATCAGGCACTGGCACGGATCGGGATGCTCTATAAAATTGAAGAGATGATCCGTGACAAGACGCCGGAAGAACTGTATGAAGAGCGTCAAAAGCAGGCGAAGCCGCTTTTAGAGGCTTTCTTTGGGTGGCTTCATACACTGGAGGATTCCGTAGACCGGTCTTCATTGATCGGCGAAGCTGTCCTGCATACCCTGAACCAGAAAGTTTATCTGAGGAGATATCTGGAAGACGGACACTTAAGCATTGATAATCTGGCGGCAGAACGGCCGCTGAAAAACTTTGCGACAGGGCGTCGAAACTGGCTGTTTGCCAAGAGTATCCGGGGAGCACAGGCCAGCGCAACCGTATACAGCATTACGGAAACAGCGATGTTGGAACTGCTTCCATGGTCCACCAGCCTGCCGGCTGAATGCCACAGCAAACTGAAAAAATAAGAGACAAATATTCCCCTCGAAAGTGCCGGGGGGATTTCTTATTTTGTCAAGGTACGGATGATTACCTACTTACTTTTAAATGGCACTTTGAATTTCTAAAAACTATGTTTTATAGGACATTAATAGGACGAAAATGTCCTGTTAAACAGTGATGTAGATGGAAACAATATGAATAAATCAGATGCGATTGACAAAGAAAAAAATTTTAAGTATACTAACGATAAGTAAATAAAATATTTACTTAATGAAAGGAAAGCGATTATGTTATATGAATATTTGAAAGAAAATTATATTCTAGGAGAACCTATTTTTACCGGAGATATTGATATCCCAGGGATGACAGAAGAAAATCTTAGATATCATTTAAAAAAACTTGCTGATAGTGGATCCATATGCCGATTTGAACCGGGAGTATACTATTTCCCCAAAACGGATATTTTCGGTGAGCGAATGTCTTTGTCCCCGGATACAGTAGCTGTTCATAAGTATATCTTGCGCAGGGGAAAGCGGGTGGGTTACTATTCCGGCTATACATTGGCAAACCGCATGGGATTATCCACGCAGGTTCCGCTTACTCAGGAGATAAACAGCAATTTTGCTCCGGCGTTGGTAAGGAAAACGACAATTAAAAACAGGCAGTATATTATCAGAAGGCCAGTGGTGGAAATCACTGAAGAAAATGCGCCGGTTCTCCAGTTTCTTGATTGTTTAAAGGATATTGAAAAATGCACAGAGATAGAACCGGAAAAGTGTGGAAAAATTTTAACGGAATATGCCAGGAAAAATGGTATTACAAAGAAAAAGATCGACAGATATATCACAAACTATCCACTCAAGATATATAAAGCAATATATGAAACGGAGGTAGAGTATGTATCTTCATAAGGATAGAGAAATGTTTAAGGATATGGTGGAACAGACTGCTGAGCAAAGTGGAAGAACACCTATAGTAGTAGAAAAAGATTACTATGTTACACTGATCCTGAAATTATTGTCAGAGCAGCTTGATCTGTGTGTTTTCAAAGGAGGGACGTCTTTATCCAAAGGATATCATTTAATCAATCGTTTTTCAGAAGATATTGATATTACTTTCAAAGAGCATATAGGAGAGAGTAGAAGGAAAAAACTTAAGAATGTTGTTTTAAAAGGAATAAGCGAAGAACTGGAAATGCCGATTGCAAACTGGAATGAAACCCAGAGCGACAGGGACTATAACGCTTATTTCTTTTCATATACTTCTGTATTTGAACTGGAAGATGAAAGACTGCCGCAGTATATAAAACTGGAAACTGCATTGGGGTCGTATGCATTTCCGACACAGTCGGTAGAGATACATAATTATATTGGGGATTATCTGGAAAAGCGAAATCGAATAGATCTGGTAAAACAATTTTCCCTTGACAGATTTTCAATGAATTTACAGTCGTTGGAAAGGACTTATATTGATAAGATTTTTGCTCTTTGTGATTATTATATGCAGGGGAAATCAAAGCGGTATTCGCGTCATTTGTATGATGTCTATAAACTTACTCCGCTCATTGATTTTATAATAAGTTTGTCTCATTGGTCAAAGAGGTCAGGGAGCATCGGGCTCAAATGACTGTATGTCCATCCGCAAAAGAAGGAGTAGATGTATCTGCCATTATTACAGAGTTTTGTGATAATTCCTTTTATGAAGAAGATTATCAGTCTATCACCAGTTATTTTACAGAAGACTTTGTGTCTTATGAGGATACCATTAAGAATATGAGAAAAATTATACAGGACATTTCTTTTTAGAAATCAAACAGGTAAAAATATGGATAATAAAGATAAGATTATTCGGGAACAGAGAGAAGAAATCCGTTTATTAAATGAAGAAATTAAGTGCCTTCAGTTACTTTTGTCCCAAGCAGGTATTCCCTATGGAAAAGGTATTCAGGAAAAGGAAAGACCGAATTCTGGAAATAAACATTTGCGAGATGCAGTATTTGGCTGGTACCGGTATGATTCCAGATTTGCATTGCCCGTTTATGATGAACAGGGAGTAGTGGAACGTTATAACGTGTATCATGTCTCCATGTTGGTGCGTCATGCAAAAAATGGGAATTATTATCTATATGACATTTTAGATATAAAAAAGAAACGAGCAACCCGTTCCGATTTTAAATCATACTTGGTAAAAACCCATTTCTCATCTCTTATACTAATAAGAACAAAAGGGTTTGTCAAGATAAAATTGAAAGAAAAGATGAAAGGTAAAATTGGAAGAAAAGATGAAAGGAGAGGCTATGCTTATAAGCGAACGAATCTATCAATATCTTGAAGAAAAGGGAATGTCACAAATTGAATTTGCGAAAAGAACAGGTATATCTCAGAGTACAGTCAGTGACTGGAGGCGAAAGGGAACGAATCCTTCTGCGGATAAGATTATGATCATATGTGAGGTGTTGGAAATTTCTCCATATGAGCTGCTGTTGGAGACGGATAGTAAAAATCCCAAGGAATATAAGCAGATGGACTATGTTGTGATTGACAAAAATTCAAGAGAATATGAGTTGATTCAAAAATATGAAAGGCTTGACCCGGGTGCACGGAAACGTTTAGATGGGTATTTGCAGGCTTTAAGTGATATGGAGTAGAATGAAAGGAGGGAGAAACTTATGGGGTATGAAAAAGAAATTGTTTTATTTGAGACAGAAGATAAGAGTATTGCGCTGCCAGTGTCAATAGAAAGTGATACAGTATGGCTTAGTGCTAATCAGATGTCTGTATTATTTGGAAGTGATGAAAAGACAATTCGGAAACATATAAATAATGTTTTCTCAGAAGAACTCATAAGAGAAAACAACACGCAAAAAATGCGTGTTGTTGGAGTAAAGCAACCAGTTCCATTTTATACATCGGACGTAATTATCTCCGTCGGCTATCGTGTAAAATCTAAACGAGGCGTAGAGTTTCGACGCTGGGCGAATTCTGCATTAAAAGAGTAGAGAACAGTTTTGATTCGAAGCAGGTGCTGTCTGTAGTGGAACGATATAGTCACGCGTTGGAACTACTGGATGCTTATGATCATCAGAATATGACACGACCTAAAGGCAATGAAGCTACCTATATTTTAACCTATGAGGAATGCAGACGGGTAATTGACAGTATGCAATTCGCTGACAGCAGTTCTTTGTTTGGCAATGAAAAGGATGAATCTTTCAAAGGGAGCATTGGAGCAGTCTATAAAAGTTTTGGAGGAATGGATCTTTATCCTTCTCTGGAAGAGAAGGCGGAAAATTTATTATATTTTATCACGAAAAATTATAGTTTTACGGATGGAAATAAACGGATAGCAGCTACCATATTTCTTTATTTTCTGGATAAAAATAACATATTGTTTCAAAACGGAGTAAAGCTGATCAATGATCATACTTTGGTCGCTCTGACGATTATGATCGCAGAATCAAATCCGGAAGAAAAGGAAATGATGATCAGCGTGATTATGAACTGCCTACAATAAATGAAGAGTCTTTTTACCGAAAGCTACGTCTTATAGGACATTATTTCATACGCAGTGAAAAGCAGAACAGTTCCGTGATCTCTTCCAGGCTTTCCCGCTTTCCGTTTTTTAACCACATCAGTGCCGTATTATAGAGGGAGCCGATGTAGATATAGAGGCGGTACCGTTCGATAGAGGTATGGGGCATTGTTCCGGCGACCTCTTCGTGAAACTGATTGAGCATGTCCAGAATGATGGAGCCGTATCCGAAACGGTGCAGATCGAGGACGATCTGACCGTAGCGGCCGAAAAACTCAAACCCCATGCGGGCATTTTGGATGAGCTCTGTGATTGTGATCTGTGAGATACTTTTCTGCTCAAGCAGATACAGAAGTGCAGTAGCAATCTTTTCTTTTACCCGAAGATTTGCTTCTTTTCGCTTATCCATCCATCTGTCCTCCTGTATGTGAAACAAATTCAGCATTTTTGTATCACATCGGTGCGTTGTACCGTTTTTATGAATGTGATACGATTATCTCGCATTTTACTTTGAGACCACTTTGCTTGTCAAGAAACAGGTCTCCCGGCAGAGGGTAAAGTTACTTCGGGGAGCTTATAGGAGGAAAAGAAGATGAATGAGAATTTAAAGAAAGGAGAGTCCGCTCAGAAGAATATACAAAAAACAAAAGCTGAAAGTACAGAGACTTCATCGTAAGATAGATAACATCCGTACTGACTATATCAATAAAACGGTAGCAGAGATCGTGAAAACCAAGCCATCTTATATAACCATTGAAGATTTGAATGTGTCAGGCATGATGAAGCACAGACATCTCTCGAAAGCTGTTGCATCACAGAAATTCGCGGAAGAAATACCGATGACATTTTCCTCGGTGAATATAAGAAGTCCTACAACATGGATCGTGATATTCTCGTATACGAGTCCGTGCCGGGAGAAGGCAGATCCTATCTGCAGCTTCAGAATTATTTTCAGGAAATCTGGGATCTTTCCTGCTGTAAATCTTTTAAGACAGGAGAGGAGAAGGAAACCATTCCGGTCCGCCAGCTTCTGTAGAAAACAATAAAGGAAACACAGAAAAGGTGGACACTGCGGTACCGAAGTACCGGTAGTGTCCACCTTTTCGTCTATGATTATTCCACCTCATATTTCCATTCCATAATACCGCCAAAATCTTTGATATTTTGATATCCGAGGACGGCTAGTTTCTTTCCTGCGATTTTACTGCGCTGTCCGGAACGGCAGTAGATTAAAAGCTCCTGATTCTTATCCGGAAGCTCCGGAATTTCACGGTTGGTGATGGAAGGATTTGGAACATTAATGGCACCCGGGATATGTCCCTGTGCGTATTCTTCCGGATTTCGTACATCGACGATCAGAATGTCGTTCCTCTCATCCATCAGTTTTTTTGCTTCTTCCTGTGTAATTTTTGTATATGACATAAGCAGACCTTCCTTTCGGTTTTTTCTTATAGTATACCATATTTGAGGAAAATTCTGTGATCATGTCACAAAAAGAGAACGCTTTACAGGGCATTGATCTTCTGCTATACTTGTACCAGTCGTTATGTTTTGAAAAACAGTACGGTATCAAAGAGAAGAACGGGGAGAAGAAACATGAAATTAGTCAGAACAGAAGATGCAGAGGGATGTATTTTATGCCATGACATCACGCAGATTATAAAGGACAAAAAGAAAGGACCGGTATTCAGAAAAGGACACATTGTCACCAGGGAGGATATTCCGGTTCTTTTAAGTGTGGGGAAGGAGAATCTGTATGTCTGGGAGCAGGAAGAAGGGATGCTTCACGAAGATGAAGGAGCCGAGATTCTGCGCAGGATCTGTCAGGGAGGAAGCAGTGCGGAGGCGGCCTTTGACGGAGCAGTAAAGTGCTTCCGGTATATGAGCGCGTCGGAAGCAAAGGAAGGTAAGATTGAGCTGACAGCGGAGAAGGACGGACTTCTGAAAGTGGATTCCGGAGCCCTTTACCGGGTAAACTCCCAGGGGGAAATGATGATTGCCACACGACACGGTAATACCGAGGTGAAAAAGGGCGACAAGCTTGCAGGGATGCGTGTCATCCCGCTTGTCATCGGAAAAGACAAGATGGACAGAGCGGAAAAAGCGGTGCAGGAGGAAAACGGCGGAGCGCCGATCCTTTCGATTTTGCCTTTCAGGGCGAAAAAGGCTGCCATCATCACGACCGGAAGCGAAGTTTATAAAGGACGGATCAAAGATACCTTCACTCCGGTACTGGAAGAAAAGCTCGGGCATTATCCGGTGGAGATTATCGGACATGCCGTATGCGATGACAAACCGGAGATGGTGACAGAGGCGATTCTGCGTTTTCTCGGAGAAGGAGCGGATCTGGTGCTTTGTACCGGGGGAATGAGTGTAGACCCGGATGACAGGACGCCCCTTGCGATTAAAAATTCCGGCGCACGGATCGTATCCTATGGAGCTCCGGTGCTTCCGGGAGCCATGTTTCTGCTTTCTTATATGGAAGAAGGTCAGGCAGTCATGGGACTTCCGGGCTGCGTGATGTACGCAAAGAGGACGATCTTCGATCTGGTACTGCCAAGAGTACTGGCGGATGATCCGGTGACCGCAGAGGAGCTTGCACATCTCGGAGAGGGCGGACTGTGTCTGAACTGCCCGGTCTGCACCTATCCGAACTGCGGATTTGGAAAGTAGGGAGAACAGATATGGAATTTACACATTTTGATGGAAGCGGAAACGCGGTGATGGTCGATATCGGAGAAAAAGCGGTGACCAGACGGGAGGCGTCGGCACAGGGCGAGATCGGTGTGTCCGAAGAGTGCTATCAGAAGATTCTGGAAGGAAGCATGAAAAAAGGAGACGTCCTTTCGGTAGCCCGGATTGCGGGAATCATGGGAGCGAAAAAGACAAGTGAGATCATTCCGCTTTGCCATGTGATCAGCCTGACGAAAGTGGCCGTGGATTTTGAGATGATCGGGGAACGAAAGGACCGGAATCCGAAGAAACGATACATCCGGGCAGTCTGTACGGTGCGCTGCGAGGGTAAGACCGGCGTGGAGATGGAGGCTCTGACCGGAGTGAATACGGCGCTTCTTACAATCTATGATATGTGCAAGGCGGTAGATAAAAGCATGGAAATGACAGATATCTTTCTATGCAGAAAAAAAGGTGGTGCATCAGGAGACTATGAGCGGGCGGAAGATTGATTATCTCAGGATCTCCCTTACAGACCGGTGTAATCTCCGGTGCCGGTACTGTATGCCCCATGACATTGATTCCGTGCCGATGTCGGAGATCCTGACTTACGAGGAAATCCGTGAAATTACAAGGGTGGCGGCACAGGAAGGAATCCGTCATGTACGTGTGACAGGCGGGGAGCCTCTTGTACGGAAAGGATGTCCGGACTGTGTCCGGATGCTGAAAGCGATTCCGGGAATTGAGACGGTTATGCTGACGACGAACGGGATTTGGCTGAGAAAATTTCTTCCGGATCTTCTCGAGGCAGGACTGGATGGAGTTAATATCAGCCTGGATACTCTGCAGAGAGAAAAGTACCGGGAGATTACCGGATATGACGGCCTGGAGGAAGTACTGAAGGCGGTGGAAGCCTGTGTCAGCGCAGGGATCCGGACCAAGATCAATGTGGCGGCAGCCAGAGAAATCAACGAGACGGAAATTCTGGATCTGGCACGTCTTTCGGAAAAGTGGCCGGTGGATGTACGGTTTATCGAAATGATGCCGATCGGATACGGAAAAGAGTACCATGGACTGGACAACCGGCGGGTGCTTGAGATGATCAAAAACCGGTATCCGGATCTTCAGGAGGCGGCACCGGCAGCAGGTGCAGGATTTGGGCCTGCAGTGTATATGCAGATTCCGGGATTCCTTGGGAGGACGGGACTGATTTCTCCGATTCACGGAAAGTTCTGCCAAAGCTGCAACCGCCTGCGTCTTACAAGTACCGGAAAGCTGAAATACTGCCTTTGCTATGACGATGCGGAAGATCTGCGCTCTGTCATAAGAAGCGGGGAAACGCCGGAGAAAAAACAGGAACGGATCCGGAAGATTTTTCGTGCGGCGGGACAAAGAAAGCCGGCCGGGCACCGGTTTGAAGAGCCGGATCAGATCAGTGAGAAAAAAAGGATGAATGAGATAGGAGGATAACAGATGGAAGAAAGAAAGACCGCCGGCAGAGTGCGGGCGATCTGCATCAGTGAAAAGCGCGGAACCGAAAAGCATGCCGTGGCGGAAGCAAAGTTTGAGAAGGGATTCGGGATTGTGGGAGATGCCCATGCGGGACACTGGCACCGCCAGGTCAGCCTGCTCTCCTATGATAAAGTAAAGGAATTCAATTCCAGAGGCGCGGATGTGCAGGACGGAGC
The DNA here is from genome assembly GCF_002161525.1 of Drancourtella sp. An57. NCBI lineage: Bacteria > Bacillati > Bacillota > Clostridia > Eubacteriales > Oscillospiraceae > Drancourtella > Drancourtella sp. An57. The sequence goes on along the minus strand of NZ_NFHY01000011.1, from coordinate 125,142 downwards.
GTTCGGGGAAAATCTTGTCGTGGAGGATCTGGATTTTAGAAGCTTTCCGGTCGGGACAATTCTCCGGTGTCAGGATGTGGTTCTGCGGATGACACAGATCGGGAAGGAGTGCCACACCCACTGTCGGATTTACCATCGGATGGGCGAGTGCATCATGCCGGTGCAGGGCGTATTTGCCGAAGTCATTTCCTCCGGAACCATTCAGACCGGAAGTATGATGACCGTCGAATTCCCGGCCAAAGACAGGCCGTTTACGGCGGCAGTGATCACGATGAGCGATAAAGGAAGTAAAGGGGAACGCAAAGATGAAAGCGGCCCGGCTATGAAAGAAGGACTGACGGCGGCTGGATTTGATGTGGTAGAGGAATTGATTCTTCCGGATGAGAAGGCACTTTTGAAAAAAGAACTGATCCGGCTTTGCGACCAGCGGCAGGTCAGCCTGATTCTGACCAGCGGCGGAACCGGATTTTCTGAACGGGATACGACGCCGGAGGCGACAATGGAGGTCATGACCCGCAATGCACCGGGGATTGCGGAGGCGATCCGGGCCGAATCCATGAAATATACAAAAAGGGCCATGCTCTCCCGTGGAGCGTCGGTCATACGGGGACAGACGCTGATTGTCAATCTTCCGGGAAGCCCGAAAGCAGTGCGGGAAAGTATGGAGATCATATTGGAGAGTGTACAGCACGGGCTTGGAATTCTTCGGGGATCCGAGTCGGAGTGTGCAAGATAAATGCCAAAAAGGAAGGTGAGAAAAATCTATGAAAAAACGGGTAATGATGCTGCTTCTTGCAGCAACAATGGGACTTGCAATGATGGGATGCCAGTCTTCGGACGGAGGGGACGGCGACCAGGCTTCCGAAAGCAATAAATCGCAGACGGAAGAGGATGGAACATCCGGGAGTAATCTGGAGGGAACCGTGACGCTTGCTGCTGCTGCTTCCCTGGAATATGCCTTTGAAGAGGAGCTGATTCCGGCATTTGAGGAGCAGTATCCGGATGTGAACATCGAAGGTGTCTATGATTCTTCCGGAAAGCTGCAGCAGCAGATCGAGTCCGGTCTTGCGGCAGATCTCTTTTTCTCAGCAGCGCCGACGCAGATGAATGCGCTGGAAGAGGAGGGGATGATTGACAGCGATACGATTGTCAACCTGCTGGAAAACAAGATTGTACTGATTACCCCGGCTTCCTCCGACGCAGAGTTTTCCTCTTTTGAAGATATCGCCAATGCAGGTACGATAGCGGTCGGGGATCCGGAGAGCGTTCCGGTGGGACAGTATGCGCAGGAATCACTGACAAATCTTGGTCTCTGGGATACGGTTTCAGCAAAGGCAAGTTTTGGAACGAATGTTACGGAAGTGCTGAACTGGGTGGCGGAGTCTTCTGCGGACTGTGGAATTGTCTATGCGACAGATGCGGCAACGACAGACAAAGTCAAAGTGGTGGCGGAGGCGCCGGCTGATTCACTGGAATCTCCGGTTCTGTATCCGGTGGCAATGACAAAGGATGCGCCAAACCAGGAGGCTGCCAGGGCATTTTACGATTTTATTATCTCTGACGATGCGGTGTCCGTATTTGAGTCCTATGGATTTGCGGATTATCGCAGCGCCGAGTAGCAGGAGGAACAGGAGATGGATTTTTCTCCGGTCTGGATTTCGCTTAAGACAACGGTATGTGCGTCTGCGATTACCTTTGTCATTGGGATTCTGGCAGCGTGGGCAGTCATGTTTATTAAAGGCAGGAAACTAAAAGCCGCGGTGGACGGGATTCTTACCATTCCGCTTGTACTTCCTCCGACGGTCGCGGGTTTCTTTCTGTTATGGCTTTTCGGGGCAAGACGCCCGATCGGGAGCTTTGTGGAGGAAGTTTTTGGTTTCCGGATTGCCTTTTCCTGGGTGGCGACAGTATTGTCTGCGGTTGTCGTTTCCTTCCCTCTGATGTACCGCTCCGCAAAAGCGGGATTTGAACAGATTGACCAGAATATGATCGAGGAAGCAAAGATGCTGGGGCTCGGAAAATGGGGAATTCTCTGGAAAATTCTCTTCCCCTGCACATTTCCGTCCATTCTCTCCGGTATGATTTTATCAACGACAAGAGGTCTTGGGGAGTACGGGGCGACTGCCATGCTGGCGGGAAATATTCCCGGCAAGACAAGGACCCTGCCCCTTGCTGTTTATTCGGAAGTTGCAGGCGGAAATATGGACCGGGCGGCAGTGTACGTGGCAGTAATTCTGGTTATTGCGTTTCTGTCTGTCTGGGTAATGAATATGATGACAAAAGCAGAGCATGAGATTAAAATGTAGTTCAGGAACTTTTTAGAAAACATCGAAGGAGTGCGGTAATGGAAGAAAAGATCCGGCCGGCTTTGCGGCTGACATTGGAAAAAGAAGAACGGTTTTTTGGCCCGGGGGTAGCAAGGATTCTGGAACTGATAGAAAAGAAAGGATCTATTCAAGGGGCCTGTAACGAGATGGGAATGTCCTATTCTAAAAGCTGGAAAATCATAAAACGGGCAGAGAAAGAGCTGGGATTTCATCTGCTGAGTTCCCATAACGGCGGAAATTCAGGAGGAAAAAGCGAACTGACGGAACAGGGAAGCCTGTTTCTGGCGCGTTACCGGGAGATGGAAAAGGAGCTTACGGAAAAGATGGAAGAATTGTTCGGCCAGTATTTCCCGCAGGAAAGCGATTAGAGACAGATAAAATACAGAAGTGAAAAAGCAATCGGGACGGAAAACTCCGGTCTCCCGTGAAGATGCAGCAGGCATCTTTACGGAGACCGGAGTTTTTTTGCAGCAAAACAGGAACGGATCATATAAAAGGATGTGACATGGCAATGAAAACTGTTGAAATAAAAGTATGCGACTTTTGAAAATATAAAAATTGTTGAAAAAACAGTTGACATTATCGTAAAAAGTGTTATTCTGTATATAGAAACTGTTGTTTCAATGAAAATAAACTGTTGAAACAAAAGGAGGGTATTATGATTTACACAGTAACGTTGAATCCGGCACTGGACAAAACGGTGGAAATTCCGTCTCTGACCGTTGATGCTGTCAACCGGATAACATCTATGAGGACTGATCCAGGAGGAAAAGGGATCAACGTCTCAAAGGTGATTCAAAAGCTTGGAGGAGCGAGCGTTGCCGCAGGAATTCTGGGCGGGGATACCGGAAGAGCGATCCTTTCGGCCCTTACGGAGATGGGACTTACGACCCTCTTTCACTTTGTGGAGGGTGAAACGCGTACCAACATGAAAATCATTGATCCGGACAATCATACGAATACGGATATCAATGAACCGGGAGTGACCGTGTCGGAAGAAATTCTGGAGAAGCTTTTAGAAGAACTTCTGGCAAAAGTAACGAAAGAGGATATTGTTGTCATATCCGGCAGCATGCCAAAAGGATCTCCGAAAGATACTTATTACACCTGGACAAAAGCATTCCGTGAAAAGGGTGCGAAAGTAATTCTGGATGCGGACGGGGATCTTCTGAAAGCAGGACTGAAAGCCTCCCCGTACCTGATCAAGCCGAATAATCATGAACTTGGTGCTTTGACAGGACGGGCTCTTGAGACACCGGAGGAGATAGCTGAAACGGCTGCGGAACTGATGAAAGAGTACGGGATCGGGAAGGTTGTTGTTTCCATGGGAGGAGACGGAGCTGTCTATGTGACAAAGGACAAAACGATCTACGCGGAAGGACTGAAGGTACCGGTAGGAAGCACCGTGGGCGCTGGAGACAGTGTGGTTGCAGCACTTGCAGTATCGGAAGAAGAAGGAAAGACTCTGGAGGAGACAGTAAGACTTTCCACGGCAGTGGGAGCGGCAAACGTGATGTGCAGCGGCACACAGGCGGCGGAATATGAAGTAGTGGAAACACTGCTCCCGAAAGTGGTATTCAGGACGATCTGAGAACTGCTTTGAAAAGATGATAGCGGTTGCAAAGAGAAAAATATTTATTTAAAATAAAGAAAGGAGTTTTATTATGAAAGCAAAAGGAGTACGGCTTCATGCGGCAAATGATTTACGTCTGGAGGAATTTGAACTTCCGGAAATTACGGATGATGAGATTTTAGTAAAGGTGGTTTCAGACAGTATCTGTATGTCTACATACAAATGTGCTATTCTTGGAACCGAACACAAACGTGTGCATGAGGATGTAGCAGAGCATCCGGCAATCATGGGACATGAGTTCGCGGGAGATATCGTAAAGGTAGGAAAGAACCATCAGGACAAGTTCAAACCGGGAATGAAATTTACTCTTCAGCCGGCTCTGAACTATAAGGGAACAATGTGGAGCCCGGGATATTCTTACGAATTTTTCGGAGGAGATGCAACATACTGTATCATTCCGTCTGAGGTAATGGAGCTGGGATGCCTTCTGGAATACAAGGGACGTGCCTACTATGAAGCATCTCTGGCAGAGCCGATGTCCTGCAGTATCGGAGCATTTAATGCTGCTTATCATACGAAGATGGGCGTATATACACACCAGATGGGAATCAAAGAGGGCGGAAAGCTTGCGATTATGGCAGGAGCAGGCCCGATGGGACTTGGTGCACTGACCTACGCGCTTCACAGAGACATCCGTCCGTCCATGATTGTCGTGACAGATCTGAATCAGGAGCGTCTGGACAGAGCAGCATCTCTCTTCCCGCCGGAAGAGGCTGCAAAGGACGGCATTGAGCTTCATTTTGTAAATACTGGAAAACTGGAAGATCCGGTTGCAGAGCTTCTGAAAATTTCAGGAGGCACAGGATATGACGATGTACTCTGCTATGCTCCGGTTGCACAGGTTGTTACACAGTCCAGCGCGATTCTCGGAAGAGACGGCTGTCTGAATTTCTTCGCAGGTCCTACAGACAAAGAATTCAGTGCAACTATGAACTTCTATGATGTACATTATAATTCTACTCATGTAATGGGAACAACAGGCGGAAACACAGCTGATATGATCGAATCTCTGGAGTTGACAGCGGAAGGAAGAATTGATCCGGCAGTTATGGTTACCCATATCGGAGGACTGGATTCTGCAGCAGAAACAACTCTGAATCTGCCAAAGATCCCTGGAGGAAAGAAGTTGATTTACACACATCTTTCCATGCCTCTTACCGCGCTTTCTGATCTGCGTGCAAAAGGAGAGGAAACAAAGGATCAGCGTCTGGTTGATCTGGCGGATATTGTAGATGCTCACAATGGACTGTGGTGTCCGGAAGCGGAGGAGTATCTTCTTAAAAACTTTATTCAGGAATAATTGTGTCAGGACAGCCTGTCTGTGTTGTCCCGGCATGGACAGGAGGAATATATGGATTCAATGGAAATGCGCAGAAATGCGATTGTTCAGCTGATCAATGAAAAAGAGACGGTCAGTTTTGCTCAGATAAAAAAGAAATTTCCAAATGTGTCGGAGATGACACTGCGTACAGATCTGAAAGCACTGGATGAGGAAAAAAAGATCCTGCGTGTACACGGAGGGGCGAAATCCGTGCAGGTCATCGTAGGAACAGATGGATTTCTGAACCGTAAATCTGTACACAACATTTCGGAAAAAAAGGAGATTGCAAGGAAGGCACTTGCGTTGCTGAAACCAGACACAACAGTGTTTCTGGATTCGGGAAGTACAGCTACGGCATTTGCGGAACAGATTCCGGATGACTCTTATTTGATTTATACAACAGGACTGAGCTGCGCAACGAAGCTGGCCGGACTTACGAAACCAACGGTAATGATTCCGGGAGGGAGGCTGAACCGCTACAGCCAGAGCGTGTTCGGAATTTCCGCCATCAAAGAGCTTGAGCGGGTGAATTTTGACCAGGCGTTTTTAGGGGTCACAGGATTTCATCCGTCGGTAGGTTTCTCCTGCGGCATCAGCGATGAGGCGTTATTAAAGCAGACCGCGATCCGACAGTCCGATCAGGTGATCGCCCTGATGGATTCTTCCAAAATTGATGTTAAATGCAGTTTCAGTTTTTGCGGACTTGCCGATATTGACATTATTGTCTCTGACGGGAAACTGCCGGAAGAATTTTTGGAGGAATGCCGGAAATACGGCGTACAGGTCCTGTAAACAGGAAAATGATATAGCTGAACCCATTCTCCATTGAAGATTTGAGAGTGAATGGAGGACGGATTTGTGAAAAATAACATACAGCGTTTTGGTAAATTTTTATCGGCAATGGTAATGCCGAATATCGGTGCATTGATTGCCTTTGGCTTTCTTGCCGCGCTTTTTATCGACACCGGATGGATCCCGAATAAAGGATTCAACAGCATGGTCAGTCCGATGCTGACATACCTTATCCCGATTTTGATCGCCTCAACCGGAGGACGTATGATCGGCGGCGACCGCGGACGTGTGGCGGGCGCCATTGCAGTAATTGGTGCGATTATGAGCAATACGGAAATTACAATGCTCATGGCGGCCATGGTAATGGGTCCTCTGGCAGGATTCTGTGTCAAGAAGTTTGACGAAGCGATGGACGGACATATGCCGGCAGGATTCGAGATGCTGATCAACAACTTCTCGGTCGGCATCATCGGTATGGTTCTGGCTATGCTTGGATACGTAGCAATCGGACCATTCATGAGCGCGATTCTGATGATTTTATCAGCAGGCGTCAATTTCCTTGTGGAACACAGTGTGCTTCCACTTGTGTCAGTGTTTGTGGAACCGGCGAAAGTTCTCTTCCTCAATAATGCGCTGAACCACGGTATTTTTACACCGATTGCAACGGAACAGGCAGCAGAAGCAGGAAAATCCATCATGTACATGCTGGAGACCAATCCGGGACCGGGACTTGGTGTTCTGCTTGCTTATATGTTCTTCTGCAAAGACAAGGTAACAAAAGATTCTGCACCGGGTGCAGTGATTATCCACCTTCTGGGAGGTATTCATGAGATTTATTTCCCGTATATTCTGATGAATCCGGTTGTGATTGTTGCACCGATTCTTGGAAATATGGCAGCTATTCTTTGGTACACCATTACAGACTGCGGCCTGGTCGGACCGGCGTCACCAGGTTCCATCATTGCCTATCTGATGGTATCGCCGGGATCTGATCTTGTCAAAGTACTGATCGGTGTCGTGATTGCGGCCGGAATCTCCTTCGTGGTTGCCTCTCCGATTGTCAAAATGGCAGGAGGAAGAAGCCTTGAGGAAGCTCAAAACGAAATGGCAAGCATGAAGCAGGCTGCAAAAGGGGAAACAACAGTACCGGGAACGATTGAACGTTCCGAAGAAGTGAAAAAAATCATCTTCGCATGCGATGCAGGTATGGGATCTTCCGCGATGGGAGCAACCAAATTCCGCAACAGGATCAAAAATGACCGCCCGGATATTACGGTATCCAATACATCGGTCGATACAATACCGGCAGACTGTGATATCGCAGTCGTACAGACAACACTTGCTGCCCGCGCGAAAAAAGCAGCGCCGCAGGCACAGCTGATTACAATAGGAAATTTCCTTGCGGATCCGGCGCTGGATGCCTTGTATGTACAGCTGACAACCGGTGATGCTCCGGCAGCACCTGCGGGAGAAAATACGGACATTGTTATTCCGGACACACCGATCAAAAAACAGGTGATCGTTGCGGACGGAATCCGTCTGGGACAAAAACCGGTAACAAAAGAGGAGGCCATTCAGGCAGCCGGAGAACTTCTCGTAAAACTCGGATACGTGGACGAATCTTATGTAGAAGCAATGCAGGAACGGGAAAGACTGGTATCTACCTACATGGGCATGGGCGTTGCCATCCCGCATGGAACGACCCAGGCAAAAGGAACAGTAAAGAAAACAGGAATTGTATTTCTGCAGTATCCGGAAGGCGTCGATTTCGGTGCGGAAAAAGCACAGCTTGTGTTCGGTATCGCCGGAATTGGAGACGAACATCTCGATCTTCTCGGAAAACTCTGTACCCTTCTGGAAGACCCGGCACTTCTGGAAACATTAAAGACGACAGACGATGTAGACTGGGTACTGGAACAGTTATCATAATATCATTTATTTTCGGGGACGTGTTCCGATGCACAGGAACACGTCCCCGATGTTATGTGTGTACTCTTGCGGCTTCCTGTGAAGTTTGCTACAATAAAGAAAGTGGAAAAAGAAACGGAGGAAAGAGATATGACATATGAAGAGATATTAAAAGAAGCACGTACCTGTATCGGCCAGTACTGCAAAGCATGTCCGGTGTGTAATGGAAAGGCATGCAGAAACCAGATACCGGGGCCTGGAGCCAAGGGTGTAGGTGATACAGCCATCCGTAATTATGATAAATGGCAGGAGATCCGTGTAAACATGGATACGATCTGCGCGGGGGGAGCTGCGGATACTTCCGTGGAGCTGTTCGGAAAGGCATTTAAGTACCCGTTTTTTGCAGGCCCGGTAGGGGCGGTGAATCTGCACTATGGTGAGAAGTACAATGATCAGACTTACAATGATGTTCTTGTATCTGCCTGTGCAAAGGCAGGGATCGCGGCAGTGACCGGAGATGGTGTGGATGCAAATGTGATGAAGTTTGCGTGTGAGGCGATTAAGAAAGAAAGCGGAATGGGAATTCCGACAATCAAGCCGTGGAATCTGGAAACAGTGAAAGAAAAGATGGAGCTTGCAAAGCAGGCGAAGGCATTTGCGGTTGCCATGGATATCGATGCGGCCGGACTTCCGTTCCTGAAAAACATGACACCTCCGGCAGGAAGAAAGACTGTGGAAGAGCTGCATGAGATTGTCAGCATGAGTGATGTGCCGTTCATCGTAAAGGGTATCATGACTGTGCGCGGTGCACTGAAAGCTGAGGCGGCGGGAGCAGATGCGATCGTTGTATCCAACCATGGAGGACGTGTGCTGGATCAGTGCCCGTCTACGGCAGAGGTACTTCCGGAGATCGTCGATGCGGTCAAAGGAAAGATGAAGATTTTCGTGGACGGCGGAATCCGTTCCGGTACAGATGTATTCAAGGCGCTGGCACTTGGCGCAGACGGAGTCTTTATCTGCCGTCCGTTCGTGACAGCAGTCTTTGGAGCGGGAGAAGAAGGCGTGCGTACTTATATTGAGAAGATCGGAAGCGAGCTTGCAGATACGATGGAAATGTGCGGAGCAGCCTCCATCAAAGAGATTACAAGAGATATGGTTCGCATTTAATCAGGAGGAAGCAACATGCTGTTTATTGAATATCCAAAATGCAGTACCTGTCAGAGAGCCGGTAAATGGCTGGAAGCGCAGGGAGCCGAGTTTGAAAGAAGAAATATTGTAGAGAACAATCCGACCAAAGAGGAGCTGAAAGCCTGGCATCAGAAAAGCGGGCTTCCGCTCAAGCGGTTTTTTAACACAAGCGGCATGAAATACCGTGAACTGGAATTAAAAGACCGTTTAAAGGAGATGAGCGAGGAAGAGCAGTACGAACTTCTTGCAACAGACGGGATGCTGGTAAAGCGCCCGCTCCTTGTAGGAGAGGATTTTGTGATTCCGGGATTCAAGGAAAAAGAATGGGCAGAAAAAATCGGGTAAAGGAAGCGTAAAAGACAATGCGGGAACAGCTGACAGAGCATGATGTAAAGAAGATTCAGGAGGAGATCGAGTACCGGAAACTGGTTGTCCGCAAAGAGGCGATTGAAGCGGTCAAAGAGGCAAGGGCACACGGCGACCTGAGCGAAAACTTCGAGTATCATGCGGCAAAGAAAGACAAAAACCGAAACGAAAGCAGAATCCGTTATCTGGAAAGGATGCTGAAGACGGCGAAGATCGTAAAAGATACGTCTGCATCGGATGAAGTAGGGCTTAATAATCTGGTGGAAGTTTACTTTCCGGAAGATGATGAGACAAGCACCTTTAAACTGGTCACTTCCATCCGGGGCAATTCTCTGGACGGCAAGATCAGCATCGAATCGCCGCTTGGAAAGGCGATCCTGAAAAAGCATGCAGGAGACCGCGTGAAAGTGAAAGTAAGCGACGACTACAGCTACGAGGTTGAGATCCGTTCCATTCAAAAGACAACGGACGACGAGGATGACAAAATCAGAAGTTATTAAAAAGCAGGCGGCGGAAGTCCCGGAAGATACCGGAGATTCCGCCGCCTTTTTATGGACTTTTTCAAAAAACTGCATAAAATCACGGGAAGAGAAGATACTGGAAAGCAAAAAAGGAGTGCGCCAAATGAGTGGAAATACCGAGCTTTTAAATTTTGTGTATCAGAATTCCCAGATGGGGATTGAATCATTAAGCCAGCTGATCGAACTTTCCGATGATGAGGAGTTTAAAGAATGTATGGAGAAGCAACTGGAAAAGTACAGGGAATTCAACAAAGAGGCCAGAAGGCTTCTGGAAGAGCGGGGACATAACGAAAAATCCATCGGCATGTTTGACAGGCTGAAAACGTATCTGATGATCAACCTTCAGACGATGAATGACAAATCCGCCTCCCACATGGCTCAGATGCTGATTGAGGGCAGCAGCATGGGAGTGACCAATGCCTTGCAGGATCTGAGGAAGTATGAAGATGCGGACACGGAAATTCTTCGCCTCATGCGGAAACTTTACAAATTTGAAGAGAAAAATGTGGAAACCTACAAGGCATTCTTGTAGAAAAAGAGGAAAACAACACTCTGCTATACGGACGGCAGGGTGTTTTGTTTTGTGAAAAACAGCTGTTGATAAGAGAAAGCGCATAATGTTCATTAGAAATACTTACATAAAGATGGGCGATTACACTGGAATAACAAAGGCAGTTTGCGTTATAATGAATAGGAACGATGAAAAACAAACGGCAAAGGAGAAAATTCATGGAAATGTTATCAATCGAACAGGAACTGAAGGGAAATTCTTATCCGGGACGTGGAATTATCATTGGTAAGACACCGGACGGTAAAAAGGCAGTGACAGCCTATTTTATTATGGGACGCAGCGAAAACAGCCGCAACCGGATCTTTGTAGAAGATGGACAGGGAATCCGCACCCAGGCTTTTGATGAATCAAAGCTTACAGACCCAAGCCTGATTATCTATGCACCGGTGCGTGTGCTTGGAAATAAGACTATTGTGACAAACGGAGATCAGACCGATACGATTTATGAGGGAATGGACAGGCAGCTTACATTTGAGCAGTCTTTAAGAAGCAGAGAGTTTGAGCCGGACGCTCCGAACTACACCCCTCGTATTTCCGGAATCATGCACATTGAAAACGGAAACTACAATTATGCGATGTCAATCTTAAAGAGCGATAACGGAAGACCGGAGAGCTGCCAGAGATTTACGTTTGCATACAATAACCCGGCAGCCGGAGAGGGACACTTTATCCATACATATAAATGTGACGGAAATCCGCTTCCAAGTTTTGAGGGAGAGCCGAAACGGATTGCTGTTCCGGATGACATCGAAAGTTTCACAAATCTTCTCTGGGAGAGCCTCAACGAGGAGAACAAAGTATCTCTTTTTGTACGTTATATTGATATTGAAACAGGAAACTATGAGACAAAGATCGTAAATAAGAACAAATAGGAGCGGATCGAGAATGAAAGAATTAGAATTAAAATACGGATGTAACCCGAATCAGAAACCGGCTAAAATCTTCATGAAAGACGAAAAAGAGCTCCCGATCAAAGTACTGAGCGGCAGACCGGGATATATCAACTTTCTGGATGCGTTCAACGGATGGCAGCTGGTAAAGGAGTTAAAAGAGGCGACCGGACTTCCGGCGGCAACTTCTTTTAAGCACGTATCACCGGCAGGAGCAGCGGTAGGACTTCCGCTTTCCGATACATTAAAGAAGATTTACTGGGTGGATGATTTAGGAGAGCTTTCCCCGCTTGCATGTGCATACGCAAGAGCAAGAGGAGCGGACAGAATGTCTTCTTTCGGTGATTTCATCTCCCTTTCCGATGTGTGTGACGTATCTACTGCAAAGATTATCAAAAGAGAAGTATCCGATGGAATCATTGCTCCTGGATATGAACCGGAAGCGCTTGAGATCCTGAAGCAGAAAAAGAAAGGAAACTACAACATCATCGAGATTGATCCGGAATATGTGCCGGCTCCGATCGAGCACAAGGATGTATTCGGTATTACTTTTGAGCAGGGACGCAATGAGTTAAAGATTGATGACGACTTTTTCTCCAATGTGGTAACAGAAAATAAAGAGCTGACTGATCAGGCGAAGATCGATATGGCAATCTCCATGATTACATTGAAATATACACAGTCCAATTCCGTATGCTATGTCAAAGACGGACAGGCCATCGGAATCGGTGCAGGACAGCAGTCACGTATCCACTGTACAAGACTTGCAGGAAACAAGGCAGACAACTGGTTCTTACGTCAGTCTCCGAAGGTACTCGGACTTCAGTTTGTGGACGGCATCGGACGTGCGGACAGAGACAATGCCATCGACCTTTATATCGGGGATGAATACATGGATGTTCTCGCGGACGGCGTATGGGAAAAGACATTCAAGGTAAAACCGGAAGTCTTCACAGCTGAGGAAAAGAGAGCATGGCTGGATCAGATGACCGATGTAACCCTTGGATCCGACGCATTCTTCCCGTTTGGAGACAATATCGAACGTGCCCACAAGAGCGGTGTGAAATATATTGCGCAGCCGGGTGGATCTGTAAGAGATGATAATGTCATTGAGACATGCAATAAATATGGAATGGTAATGTCCTTTACCGGACTCCGTCTGTTCCACCACTAAGAATCAGCTAAATACAGAAAAGAAAACGGGGATAGGACTTTTGGTCCTATCCCCGAGGTTGTCTTATCCACGTAGTCCTGCGATGATCCGTTTCGGATGAAGAAAGAGCTCCAGCGCTTCCTCGGAGGAGTGCACACACAGATCGCAGTAAGGCAGGAGGGGCGGATACATACCCTCCCGGTCTATGACCGCGATGGAAAGGGCGGCTTCTTTCAGCATGAAAAGGTCATTGCGTCCGTTCCCGATACAGGCACAGCAGGACGCTCCGGTTTCTTGGAGTTTCTGAAGTTTATAGGAAGCAGCATCAGACGTTGGGAAGGTGTCCAGAAGAAGGGGGATGCTCTGGCATTCTGCGGCAGCGGTTCCATGGGTGTCGGCGGTCAGGACGTGGATGGTCAAGGATTCAGAGAGTTGGATAAGAAGTTCCCTTACACGATCTCGGATCCTGCCGTCTTCAGCAATGGTGCCATTATAGTCCAAAAGCAGATGGTTGATGGTAAGGGTCTGATAACCTGGTATTTCAATTTGCATTTCTAAACCTCCTTAGGTCCCTGACTGGGTCAAGTCTCTTTCTATTATACAATAAAACCAATACGATAGATATGAAAAGAAGCGGCAGCGTTCGGTGAAAGTCACGCTATCAGACTCTTTTTGTCATACCTGGATTTGGGATTTTCTGGCCAACACTGTAAATACTGTCAAAAATTTCATAAAGAATAAGTCAAAACATATAAAAAATATAAAAAATACAAGTTTTTTATAATAAAACTTGACAAAATATTACGGGGGGGAGTAAAATAGAAGCGTTAGAAAAGACATAGAAATAGAAAGAGAGAAAACCATAGTCATGTAGGGTCGTTTATCATCAATCAGGTCATATCATAAGGAAGATCAGACTGACTTTTTTTGTGCCGTCTGTTATGCGGAGGGTGAGACGGAGTGGGAGAACTTTTCGCTCTTTTTGTTTCGGAACAGGAGAAAGGAGAAACGAACTATGAGAAAGAAAGTAATTTCCTGTCTGCTTGCAGGGATTATGACCGTATCGCTTGCGGCTTGCAGCGGCGGTGGGGTCAGCAGCAATGACGCTTCCAAAGACAGCGGAAAAAGCAGCGCTGATACCGAAGTCGGCGTAGAGCAGACAGCAAAGCCCCAGGCGCCTCCGGAAGACGCGCCGGTTGGAGGAAAGTTTGTCGTTCAGATCACACCGGGTACCCTCTCACCGGATATGATGGATGGATGGTCTGCAAACGCTACTAACACCGGATTTATCAGGTTGATGAATGGTTACTATCTGACGGATACGACCAGAGACAGAACCATTGACTGGGATCCGGTTGTAGTCAAGTCCCATGAAGAAACGGAAAATGAGGACGGGTCCACAACATTTACTGTGGAGATTAATGATAACCTGAAATGGAACGACGGATCCGGTATTACGGCAAAGGATTATCTTTTTGGCATCATGTACCGTTCTTCCCAGGAATTTGCGGAGTGTGAAGGCGATGCGACGACAGGAAGTGTATTGGTCGGATACAATGAGTTCCGTAATGGCGAGAAGAAAGAGTTCACCGGCCTAAGACTGCTTGGAGACTACAAGTTCTCTATTACAGTTGATGCTGAAAACCTGCCAAACTACTATGTACTTGGCGACATCGGATTTTCACCGGAACCGATGGCAGCTATTGCTCCTGGAACAGATGTCCTGGACGATGGAAACGGATGCTACTTTAATGATCAGTATACAGCAGAAGTCTTAAGAGAGACGCTTCTGGATCCGAACACAGGATTCCGTTATAAGAGACCGGTTGTCTGCGGACCTTATCAGTTAAAGAATGTGGATATCGGATCCGAGACGGTGGAACTTGAGATCAACAAAGAGTATCTGGGTAGATATGATGGAACCAAACCTCATGTTGAGACGATCATTTCGAAACCGATCGCTACCGAAACATGGAGAGATGAGTTTGAAAAAGGAACGGTAGATTACTTCTATTCTTCCAAGGGTGAGACCATCGACTCCACTTTGACAAAAGTAGAAGACGGAGAGATCAAAGCTAACTACGGTATTGTACCGCAGGACAGTGTAAGCGAGTTCCGTTTCGCATGTGATTTCGGAGCAAGCCAGTTCCCGGAAGTACGCCGTGCTTTTGCTTACATTATTGACCGTGATGAAGTGAACAAGCAGATTTCCGGCGGATACGCAAGCGTTGTAGACTGCCTTGCTACAGAAGCGATGGAAGACTACCAGGAAACAAAGGACGAGCTGGAAGGGGAACTGACACATTATACATACGACATCGATAAGGCAAAACAGGAACTCATTGATGGCGGCTGGACACTCAATGAAAAGGGTGAAGAATTTAAAGAAGGTACTGATAAAGTACGTTACAAAGAAGTGGACGGGAAACTGATGCCTCTGGAACTGAAATGGGCTTATTCTGAAGATGACCTTACAGATCTTTGCAACACGATCATTCCGCCGGAAGCTGAGAAGATCGGTATGAAATTTGAGGGAACAAAGATGGACTTCGCACAGATGGTCAATCATCTGAACAGAGAAGGCGTTGACGCCACATACAACGTATTTTCCTGCGGCGTTGTTTTGCCGGAGTTCAGCTCCTGGTGGTATTTCTTCGACGACGCACCGGAGAGAATGGGACTTTGGAACTACTACCGTATCAGCGATCCGGAACTGAAGAGCATCACAGCTTCCATGCAGAAAGTAGAACCGGGCGACACAGAAAAATACCGTGAGCTTTTTGTAGAATTTGAAAAAGAAATCAACAAGAAGATGCCGGGGGTGGTTCTTTCCACGGGTACCCAGTACTGGTTTTACAATCCGAAGTTAAAGAATTTCGTTCCACGTTCCTACGACAACTGGTGGTTCTTCATTCTGGATGCATATATCGAAGAGTAAGTATCGGAATGTAATACAAGCAAAAAGGAGACAGGCTTCTTCTGTCTCCTTTTTGTAGAAAAAGTGGGGTTAATTAGGTATGGTAAAATACATTTTAAAAAGACTTGCCTACATGGTGATTGTCTTCCTGATTTTGTCCGTCTTACTGTTCTGCCTGTTTAAGATGGTTCCGGGTGATCCGGCACGTATGATGGTAGAAGGACAGAAAATGAGTGTATCACCTGAGAAATATGAGATGCTCTACCAGGAGGCGAGAGCCCGTCTGGGACTTGATAAGCCTCTGGTGATCCAGTATTTTAGCTGGTTTGGCAACATGCTCAGAGGCGACTTTGGCTACTCCTCGGTGTACCGGATTCCGGTACTGGATTTGGTAGGGCCGCCAATGCGTAATACCGTCTGCCTGAACCTGGTATATTATGTGATCCTTTTCCTCATCACGATTCCGCTTGGAATTAAGGCGGCCGTGAAGCAGAACTCACCGTTTGACACAACTGTTCAGGTGACAACGATTATCGGAATCAGTATCCCGTCCTTTATCACGGCCCTGATATTCATCTTCCTTTTCGCCATTACTCTCCCGATCTTTCCGATCAGTGGTATGGTGACGACCGGAGCCGGGTACACAGGACTGAGGGCGGTCATCGATTATCTTTATCATCTGTGCCTGCCGGTGATCGTTATGGTCTTTGCGGGACTTGGAGGTCTGACAAGATATGTGCGGGGTGCTCTTCTGGATGCGCTCTCTATGGACTATGTGCGTACGGCAAGAGCTAAGGGACTTAGAGAGAAGACGGTGATCTACAAACATGCCTTTCGGAATGCGCTGATCCCGATCACCGGATATGTGGTTGGATCCATCGTGGCGATTTTCGGCGGTTCCATTATTATTGAAACACTGTTCTCCTGGAAAGGAGTAGGAAAGCTTTTGATTGATTCTTTGAACCAACAGGATTACACGGTTGCGCTGGCTATGCAGATGTTCTATATTCTTCTGGCGCTGGCGGCAAATCTGATTACCGATTTGTGTTACTGCCTCGTAGATCCGAGAATCAAATTAGAGTAATGGAGGAAAAACATGTTAAGAAAAGGCAAAAAAGACACAAAACCAAAGTCTATTCTTGAAGAAGAACAGATGCAAAGTCCTTTCCGGACAATTATCCAGCATCTTTGTGAAAATAAAGTTGCCATGGGATCCGCCATTATCTTCATTGTAATCTTTCTGATGTGCTTTATTCTGCCAATCTGGATGAAGCAGGACCTGAACTTCCAGGATCCGACGCAGAAGAATATCGCACCGGGATTTTCTTTCCTGAGTGTTCCGAAGGAACTGAAAAATAACGCAAAGGAGATTGAAGCGGGTCCGACATTCGGCATTGGGATTGACAACGATGGGGTTGTGTACGAGTGGGGAACTCTTACAGACCGGTTGAAACAAATTCCTGCTGACATGGGAAAAGTAGTAGATATTGCGGTCGGACAGGACCATGTACTGGCCATGAACGAAGAAGGGGAACTCTTTACATGGGGTTACAACCGGATGAACCTGAACCGGATTCCTTCGGAAGTCCAGGGTAAGAAAGTGAAATCCATCGCGGCAGGATATCAGGTGTCCATCGTCGTACTGGAGGATGGAAGCCTTGTGACCTGGGGAAATGAAAATGCGGTAGATATCGTGGCGTCCAAGGCAAAAGATGAGAATGTCAAACTGGTACGAACAAACATCTCTACCGGACTTGCATTGACAGAAGATGGAAGACTGATCCCTCTTGCAAAGAGAGAGACAGCGTTTGACGCGGTACCAGACGAAATTCAGGGAAGAATACAGGATTTTGCTATGACAGATAAGACTGTGTTTGCTCTTCTGGATGATGGTACATTGGCATCCTGGGGCGGCAATGATTACAATATCCAGAAGATTCCGGAAGGTGTGGACGGCCACGTAGTGAGTATTTCCGCAGGAAGAAATCATGTGACGGCTCTTCTGGACGACGGAACAGTGGCATCCTGGGGCGGAAACAATAATAAGCAGTGCAAGGTTCCTTCCGGAGTGAAAAATATCCAGAGGGTATCCAGCAGATACTATCAGAACTATGCCATTGACGAAGACGGAAATGTGACAACGTGGGGACTGAAAGGGTACCTCTTTGGTACAGATAACATGGGAAGAAGCGTTGCTCTTCGTATGCTCAAGGGAGGACAGATGACGATGACTGTCGGCTTTGTTTCCGTTATCATTTCCCTAATTATTGGTATCATTGTCGGAGGTATAGCCGGATATTATGCAGGCAAGGTAGATATTCTTCTTATGCGTGTGGCAGAAGTTGTAGGATCTCTGCCGTTCATTCCTCTGGCACTGATTTTATCGGCTCTCATAGGGAACAAGGTCTCGGAGGTCGGGCGAATTATTATGATTATGGTGATCCTCGGTATTTTAAGCTGGCCTGGTGTGGCTTACATGGTACGTGCCCAGGTACTTGCGGAACGCCAGAAGGAATTCGTCACTGCGGCGAAAGCGCTCGGCGTACGTGAGCGGAATATTATTTTCCGTCATATTGTGCCGAATGTTATGACAATTATCATTGTAAACGCGACCCTTTCTTTTGCAACCTGTATGCTCACAGAGTCCGGACTTTCTTTCCTGGGATTTGGCGTCAGCGAACCGATTCCGTCCTGGGGAAATATGCTGAATGACTGCCGATCCTCGGAAGTCATCTCCCAGTTCTGGTGGAGATGGATATTCCCGTCCATTGCACTTGCTCTGTGTACCATCAGTATCAACCTTTTTGGTGACGGCCTGCGTAAAGCAGTCGATCCAAAATCCAGTGAAAGGTAGGGTGTGTCATGGATTACTTATTAGAAATAGACGATCTACATACATATTTTAAAACGAAAAAAGGAACTGTAAAGGCGGTAAACGGCGTTTCCTACCGAGTGGAAGCCGGAAAGACACTCGGAATTGTCGGAGAATCCGGAAGTGGGAAGAGCGTGTCAGCTATGAGTATCTTAAAGCTTCTGGATGGCAACGGCTATATTGACAGCGGTGAAATCAAATTCAAAGGAAGAAATCTGGTAGAGTGTTCCCAGAATGATATGTACCAGATTCGTGGAAATGAAATCTCCGTCATCTTTCAGGAGCCGATGACGAGCTTAAACCCGGTGTACACCATTGAAAAGCAGCTTAACGAAGTATACCTGACTCATCAGAAGATCTCCAAGGAAGAGGCAAGTAAGAAATCACTGGAGATGCTGAACGCGGTGAAGATTCCGAATGCAAAGTCCATTATGAAGCAGTATCCTCACCAGCTTTCCGGAGGAATGAGGCAGAGGGTTATGATCGCCATGGCGCTTGCCTGTGAGCCAAGCCTTTTGATTGCGGATGAGCCGACGACGGCGCTGGATGTAACGATCCAGGCACAGATCCTGCATTTGATGAATGAGCTGAAACGGGAAAAAGGAACATCCATCCTTTTTATCACCCATGATCTGGGAGTTATCAACGAGATGGCAGACAGTGTGGCGGTCATGTACTGCGGACAGGTTGTGGAGATGTGCGACGCCCATACGATCTTTGCAAGGGATAATGAGTACTCCCATCCGTACACGGAAGGACTGATGACATCCATTCCGCGTTTGGATACGCCGGTGGGAACAAGGCTGGATGCGATTCCAGGTTCCGTTCCCCATCCTTTGGATCTTCCGAAGGGATGCAAGTTTGCGCCGCGCTGCAAATATGCGACGGCAAAATGTATGGAAGAAGAGCCAAAGCTGGAAGAGGTAGAGGGAAATCATTCTGTAAGATGCTTTTATCCGGAGAAGGAGGGGCGCCATGCAACAAAATAATCAAAGCAAAAAAGTACTGCTTAAAATTACCGATCTGAAACAGTGGTTTCCGATTAAGAAAACGAAACTGTTCCAGAAAGAACAGCTCTATGTGCGGGCTAACGACGGTATTACCCTTGATATCTATGAGGGGGAGACGGTGGGCCTGGTAGGAGAATCCGGATGCGGAAAATCGACATTTGGAAGGACACTGCTTCAGCTTTATCCACAGACGGAAGGAAAAACGATGTATTATGGCCGGACTCTTTGGGAGATGGCCCCGGACTATGTGGAACACACGGTGAAAAATATTGTCTCCAGAAAGAAAAAGATCCGGGAACTGGAGCAGAAGACCAGGGAGATGAGAGCAGAATACGAGAAGATGGCGGATGGAGCAGAGAAGTTCAAGAAGCAGGAAACCTGCGAGAAAGTACGCAAAGAGTGTAACCGGGAATTCCTGGATTTGGTACAGATCATCGGTGGATTCTACGCGATTGAGTCTACTCAGGAAGCGGAGCACATGATCCTGAATCAATTCAAAATTGCAAAAGAGCTCCGGGAATTAAAAGAGGATCACGAGAAAAAGGGCAGGGAGAAAGAGATTGGGGAAAAGGAGAGACAACTAAGGGACGCCATGGAAAAAATGGATACGCTCAGAAAAGCATACAGCAAGGATGATGCGTTCCAGAAGTATGAAGAATACCGTGATGACGGCGTGGATCTGGCAAGACTCAAAGCCAACGAGATGCGCGTCCTCAGAAAAGACATGCAGATGATTTTCCAGGATCCGTATTCCTCGCTGAATCCACGTATGACGGTCGGACAGATCATTGGGGAAGGACTGCTGGCTCATGGATTCTTTGAGAAGAATGACGACAAGATGCAGGATTATGTCATGAAGATCATGGAAGAATGTGGTCTTGCGCCGTATATGATCCACCGTTATCCGCATCAGTTCTCAGGTGGTCAAAGACAGCGTATCGGGATCGCCCGGTCACTGGCGCTGAAACCGAAGTTCGTTGTGTGCGACGAGGCTGTATCCGCCCTGGACGTTTCCATCCAATCACAGATTGTCAACCTTTTAAAAGATCTGGGGGGAAAGGAAAATCTGGCATATCTGTTTATCTCTCACGGTCTGAGTGTGGTAAAATATATTAGTGACCGGATCGGTGTCATGTATCTTGGAAATATTGTGGAGCTTGCGACGTCCAAAGGAATGTTCGATCATCCGATGCATCCGTACACAGAAGCGCTGCTCTCCGCAATCCCGACCACAGACCCGGATCACAAGAAGGAAATCGTGCCGCTGGAAGGAGATATTCCAAGCCCGGTACACCCGCCGGAAGGATGTAAATTCCATACGAGATGCAAATACTGTCAGGAAATCTGCAAACATGTGACGCCGGAATTAAGAGAGCTTGAGGAAGGACATTATGTGGCATGTCATTTCCCACTGGAGAAAAAGCAGGAAGAAGTATAATCAGCAGGAAAGGAAACGAGTACAATGTTTGGATTTGGTAAGAACAGCAAAAGAGCGAAAAGGCGCAGGGAACAGGAGGAAAAGCTCAGACGCTTCAAAGAAGAGATCCAGGAAGTCCCGCTTGAGAGAAATGACTATCTGGCGATGGTTCTCGGTGCGTTCTGGGCGCTGTGGCCAGTACTTGCCATCGTCGCCGGTGTGGTACTGTGCGTTGTACTCTTCTTTTTCAGGTAAGGAAGGAGAGGAATATGAAGTTTAGTGAGTTTGTGTACAAAAGGACGGATGTGGACGAGGTGAGAAACCGGATCCGGGAGATCACCGAGGAGCTAAAACACGCGTCTTCACTGGAGGAGCAGATTCAGGCGGTATATAAGATGAACGAGGTGGAAAAGGAGATTTCCACAGCGGACTCCCTTGTCTACATCCGCTATACGATCAACACAAAAAACGAATTCTATGCAAAAGAACGGGAGTACAATGACCGGATCTCCCCGATGCTGGAAGAGGAGTTCCAGAAATACAATGAAGTGCTTTTGCAGTCGAGGTTCCGCAGGGAACTGGAGGAGAAATTTGGCAAGGTACTCTTTCTCAATCTGGAGCTTGCCATGAAAGGGTTTTCCCCGGAGATCACAGAACTTCTCCAGGAAGAGAGCCGGTTACAGACCCAGTATCAGACTCTGCTTGCCGGGGCGCAGATCGAATTTCAGGGAAAGACGTACAATCTTTCCCAGCTCGGACCATATATGCAGAGTACGAACCAGGAAGTAAGAAGAGCGGCCTATGAGGCGTCCGGCAAATTTTTCGATGACAATCAGGGAGAACTTGACGAGATCTTCGATAAGCTTGTCAAAAACCGTACCGAGCAGGCACACCGCCTTGGTATGAAGAGCTTTGTGGAGCTTGGCTATGTGCGCCGCCAGAGAAACTGTTACGCACCGGAAGCAATCGCCGGATTCCGGGAACAGGTGGTAAGAGATCTGGTGCCGGTCGTATGTGAAATTAAGAAGCACCAGGCAGAGTGTATTGGTGTGGAGAAACTGCATATCTATGATGATTCCTTCCGGTATCCGGACGGGAATGCGGTACCGCAGGGATCATACGAAGAAATCATGGAAGCCGGACGAAAGATGTATACGGAAATGTCTCCGGAGACAGCGGATTTCATTAAGATGATGTTTGACCGGGAGCTCTTTGATGTGGTGGCAAAGCCGGGAAAGGCGACAGGAGGATACTGTTGCGATATCCCAGGCTACGGATGTCCGTTTATATTCTCCAATTTCAACGGAACGGCAGGAGATGTGGACGTATTAACCCATGAAGCAGGACATGCATTCGCGGCGTATATGGCGGAGAAGAATATCGACCTGATTGCTACACATCTCCCGTCTATGGAAGCGGCAGAGACTCATTCCATGTCTATGGAGTTTTTCGCGACGCCGTGGTATGGGCTGTTTTTCAAACACCAGACGAAGAAGTATGAAGTGTCCCATCTTGAAGGAACACTGAATTTTATCCCATATGGCTGTTTGGTCGATCATTTCCAGCAGGTTGTATATGAGCACCCGGAAATGACTCCGCAGGAGAGAAATGAAGCATGGCTGAAGCTTGAGAAGATGTACCGTCCTTATCTGCACCTGGAAGGCATCCCATTCTATGAAAGAGGAGCAGGATGGCAGAGACAGAACCATATCTTCGCCACCCCATTTTATTATATTGACTACTGTCTCGCACAGACAGTGGCACTTCAGTTCTGGCTGGAACTCGAGAAAGACTGGAAGAAGGCGTGGGAGAAATACAAACACTTTGTAAAGCGGGGCGGCACAGATACCTTCCTCGGGCTGGTGGAAGGAGCGGGGCTGACTTCCCCGATGGAAGACGGGTGTATTCGTCAGATTGCGGAGTATGCCTCAGCATGGTTGAAAGAGAAAGAAGCTTAAATAACACAAAGTGAACTGATGCAAAGCGCACAGAAAAAGGAACCGGTTGTCTGCCGGTTCCTTCGTTCTGTTTAGGAAACATTTTGAGAGATACACATTAATTAAAAAACTTTTATATAAAATCTTATACAAGAGTTTTTCCAAGTTCTATGCAGGCGTTTTGGGCGTCTGCATCCGGATCTTCATTACAGATCACGGGATCAGAAGAGAGAATGGCTCCATAGCCTTTACAGTCCTCTTCCCAAGTACGCATCCATTCACCGTCTCCCCATCCGTAGGAGCCGAAGAGGGCGATTTTTTTGCCGTTCAGTTTGGATGTACACTCCTGGAACATCGGTTCAAATTCCGATTCCTCAAGCTGCTCGGCACCCATGGACGGACATCCAAAAGCGACAGCGTCGTAGGAATCCATCATGGAAACGTTAAATTCAGAGGCAGTCAGTACCGTGGCTTCTCCGCCGGCAGAAATGATGCCCTCAGCGACTTTCTGCGCCATGGCTTCGGTATGCCCGGTACCGCTCCAGTATACTACAGCAATATGACTCATGTGCGTTTACCTCCTGTCATCAGTCAGTTTCTTAATACGTTTAAATGAATGTTCTATTCACAAGCAGCAACCGTGAGCTGCTGGATAGACCGTTGTCGGTAGTGAAACAGCCTTGTATAGACTTCACGACATTTGATGAATTTCTGAAACAGCTTCAGCGTCTCAGTTTCGTTTTCGTAGACTTTCCAGAATCCGCAGGCGCGGCAGTTCTTTCCATTATTATCAATGAAACCTTTCACATCGCAGTACGGATATCCGAGGAAAAGTCCAATTTCATGTGGAAATCTGTCAGAATTTGCAAGCCTTTTCTTTAATGTATCGATTGCCTTTTCGGCAGTAAATTCTCTGTAACCATAGTTCTTTAAAAAGCCTTTTACACACTCCCGCTGAAAATCGGCCTGTAGTCTGCCGGGACGGCAGACATAAATAAGCGCGTTTTGATTCGTTTCTTTGAGAATGAAAAGAGTAATTCCTTTCGGGTTTAAAGTCCGGTTCCGGTCAGTGACCAACTGCCGGACGTCGTCGCCCGGATCAACCGTATAGGAAAACAGGTTCGCTGTCTTTAAACCAGCCAGGACAGCGGAACAATGTTCGACTAATTTTTGATCAAACATATAAGGCCTCCTTTCAACGGAAGTTAGTAAAAGCTAACTAAGGAAGAAAAAAAGAAACGGATTAGGTATAACTACCCGTTTGTTTTGGTTAGTATTAACTAACTGATGACAGAATATCATGCTATAGAGAGTTTGTCAATACTTATTTAAAAATTTTTTTACTATTCAGCCATTCGTCCTGAAATCGCGAATCCCTGTCGTAAGTCTTGAATCTGAGCTTTATAGCTGAATAGCTACAAATTTGATAAGTAACGTAAAATCCCAAGAATGAGAATATGAGTTTGGAAGGAACACATAAAATAGTTGCAAAACCAGATCAGGACGGATATAATAGAACAGACGAAACGATTGTGCAAAAAAATCGGCAGATAAAACAAATTTAATAAAGGAGTATGAAAAATATGGGTAAATATTTTGGAACGGACGGATTTAGGGGAGAAGCCAACATCGGGCTGACAGTAGAACATGCTTTTAAAGTGGGAAGATATCTCGGATGGTATTTCGGGCAGGAGCACAAGGCACGGATTGTCATCGGAAAAGATACGAGAAGAAGCAGTTATATGTTTGAGTATGCGCTGGCAGCAGGACTAACAGCTTCCGGTGCGGATGCCTATCTGCTTCATGTGACGACGACGCCGAGTGTTTCCTATGTGACGAGTACAGAAGATTTTGACTGCGGAATTATGATTTCAGCCAGCCACAACCCGTTCTATGACAACGGTATCAAGCTGATCAACGGCAAGGGATATAAGATGGAAGCAGAAGTGGAAAACCAGATCGAAGCCTATATCGATGGTGAGACAAAAGAGATTCCGCTGGCAACAAGAGACGGGATCGGACGTACGATCGACTATGCGGCCGGAAGAAACCGTTACATCGGACACCTGATTTCGGTAGCTACCCGTTCTTTTAAAGATATGAAGATCGGCCTGGACTGTGCCAACGGAAGCGCATTTGCCATTGCAAAGAGTGTCTTTGACGCACTTGGTGCGAAGACCTATGTAATCAATAACAATCCGGACGGGACGAATATCAATACGGCCTGCGGTTCCACCCATATGGAAGGACTGATGGCTCACGTCAAGGAGAAACACTTGGATGTGGGATTTGCTTTTGACGGAGATGCGGATCGGTGTCTGGCAGTAGACGAGAACGGCAATCTCATTGACGGCGACTTGATTTTGTACATCTGCGGTAAGTACCTGATGGAACAGGGCAGATTAAATGGAAATACCATCGTGACGACGATCATGTCCAATCTGGGGCTGTATAAGGCGTGTGATAAGATCGGAATGAACTATGAGAAGACGAAAGTCGGAGATAAATACGTCTTTGAAAATATGATGAACAATGGTTATGTGCTCGGGGGAGAGCAGTCCGGCCACATCATTTTCAGCAAGTACGCAAAAACCGGGGACGGTATCCTGACCTCCTTGATGCTGATGGAAGTCATTCTGGAGAAGAAGATGAGCCTTGGAAAGCTTGCGGAGGAAGTGAGGATTTATCCGCAGCTTCTGCAGAATGTAAGGGTGGCGGACAAAAAGACAGCCAGAGAGAATCCAAAGGTCGTGAAAGCCATCGAACATGTTGCGGAAGAGCTTGGCGAGGACGGACGGATTCTCGTACGGGAGAGCGGTACTGAGCCAGTGATCCGCGTGATGGTAGAGGCGTCTGACGACGAGCTATGTGTGAAATACGTGAAAGAAGTCGTGGATGTGATGAGTCGGGAAGGGCTTGTCATCGAATAAACACGAGGGAAGCAGGATGAAATAAAAGAAAAGTAATGGAAGATTGGAAAGATAAAAAGACGTGGGAGGAGCTCCTACGTCTTTTTTCAGGCGATTTTTCGCGTTTAATTTCTGGCAATCTGGTTTTCGTTGCGCCAGGTACGGGGTGAAAGTCCGTATACCTTCTTAAATGCCCGGGAAAAGTGCAGCGGATTGCTGTAGCCAACGGCATTTGCGATATCCTGGATGGAAAATTGGGTCATCTTCAAAAGCTCTGCCGCCTTGATCATCCGGTAGTGGATGAGGAATTCCTGGGGTGTCTGACCCAATGCCTGACGGAAAATAGTGCCGAAGTAACTACGGTTAAGGCCGCACTGTGCGGCAATGTCCTCTACAGAGATATCGTTCTGAAAGTTTTGCTCGATGAACGCCAGCGCCTCTCGCATATAGAAATCCTGAATTTTCCCGTTCTTTCCGACCCGAAACGGTGCCATGGAGCGGGTGAGATAATCAAGGAAGAGAAATCCGTGCCCTAAAATATGCAGAGGGGATTCCTTGGGATGGTGGACGATGTAGAGCATTTCTTCCATCATCTTTTCTCTTAATTCTTTAGAGCGAGAGTGGTAGACCGGATGCTCGGGGGAAAGGCCTGCAAGCTCGACGGACTCTTTGACTCTTAGTCCGTCAAATTCAATCCAGACATATTCCCAAGGGAGTTCCATGTCAGCCCAGTAGGAGCAGACTTGCTGGGGAAACATCATAAAGCCTTCTCCGCTTTTAATATGATACTCGGTGGAGCTGCCTTTTGCGTTTTGGGCAGAGAATACTCCGGTACCTGAAATGACATAATGAAATAGATAATGATCTTTCGCTACAGGACCAAAAGTATGTGCCGGAAAGCATTGCTCCCACCCGGATTGATATAGCGCAAGATCGATAAAATTTTCAAGCGGAAAGACGGAAAATAAGTAGTTATCCATAAAAGCAATACCTCTCTTTTTTGTATTATATACCAAAATGCAAGATGACTTCAATTATATTTAGAAAATCAAGCATTTGGGTATAAAACCAGGATTATCAAGGTATTTTTGCAAGCATATTGCTATGTTATAATAAAAATATCTTAGAGACAAAGACAAGAAAGGAGACAAAATTATGAGAAAGGGGAAAAAAGTGATTGGTGCTGCCCTGGCAGGATGTATGACAGCGTCCATGTTTCTCACTGCGTGCGGAGATGGAAATGAAAACAGTGGGAAAACAGAAATCGAGATCCTGCAGTACAAACCGGAAGCGGCAACCTACTTTGATCAGGTGGAAGAAGAATTCAATGCCACACATGATGACATTCATCTGACCATTGATTCACCGAACGATGCTTCGACTATCATGAGGACACGGTTTATCCGGGAGGACTATCCGGATATTATCGGTATCGGAGGGGATATCAATTATTCCTATTATGTGGATGCGGGTATTCTTGCGGATGTTTCCGACAGTGATGTCATGAGCAATATCAAACAGTCCTACAAGGATATTCTGGAGGCGCTTGAGATTGTTCCGACCGACGGCACCTACGGTATCCCGTATGTGGCAAACGCGGCAGGAATCCTCTACAACCGGGATATGTTTGAGGAACATGGATGGGAGATTCCGACAACATGGAATGAACTGATGACACTCTGTAATGATATTCAGTCTGAAGGCATTCTTCCGTTTTATTTTGGATTTAAAGACACATGGACCTGTCTGGCACCGTGGAATTCCATGGCAGTTGCGCTGGCACCGGCGGATCTGTGTAAACAGGTCAACAGAGGCGAGGCGAACTTCACTGACGAATACAGAGAAGTGGCAGAGAAATATCTGGAACTTCTGGAGTACGGACCGGAAGATCCGTTCGCGTATGGATACAATGACGCATGTACGGCGTTTGCAAACGGGGAATCCGCAATGTACCCGATTGGAAGCTATGCGGTACCGCAGATTCAGCAGGTGAATCCGGATATGAATATTGATTCCTTTGTGACTCCGGCAAGCGACACAAAAGAGGGCAACACACTGAACTCCGGTGTCGATTTGATGTTTGCGGTGACCGAGGCCTGTGAAAACAAGGAAGCAGCCTATAAAGTGCTGGAATTCCTATATGAAGATGAAAATATTCAGGCATATATCGACGACCAGAATGCCATTCCGTGCAAGGAGGGAGACTTTGAGCTTGCTTCCCAGCTGGACGGCATGACAGAGTACATCGAATCCGGCAATATGACAGACTATCAGGATCATTATTATCCTTCCGAGATGGCAGTGGATGCACAGATCCAGACTTTCCTGATCAATAAAGATGTGGATGCGTTCCTGAAGAAGTTCGACAGCGACTGGACAAGATACAACCGGGATATCATCCGGGAAGTACAGGAGTATGAGGAAGAAAACGGGAATGACTAGATAGGGGAAAGGAGAGCAAAAAGATGAGAAAAATGAACGATAGAAACCGTACCTTTCTGTTGATCACGATACCGATTCTGGCATTGTTTATCTGCTTTAACACGGTTCCGCTGATCAGAGGTGTGTACTACAGTTTTACAAACTTTAAAGGATTTGGAGACTATGATATGGTAGGACTTCGAAACTACATGGATCTGTTTACCGATTCCCGTGTGGGAAGATCTTACTGGTTTACCTTCCGGCTTGCAGTCTGCGCAACTATCATCACAAATGTGATCAGCCTGATTCTGGCCCTGGGACTGAACAGTAAAATCCGGGGGAAAAGCTTTTTCAGAGCTGCCTACTTCCTTCCAAACGTACTGGGAGCACTGGTAGTCGGCTACATTTTCAACTATTTCTTTACATATATTCTTCCGGAATTCGGAAAGATGATCGGAAGCGAAGCAATGAGCGGCAGTATGCTGTCCAATGAAAAGACCGCATGGATCGCGGTGGTGATTGTCTGTGCATGGCAGTCCATTGCCATGAATACCATCATTTATATTTCCGGACTTCAGACTGTGCCGGAGGATGTGTACGAGGCAGGATCCCTGGACGGAGCAACGGGATGGAAGAAATTCAAACATCTGACATTCCCGCTGATTATTCCGTTCTTCACCATCAATATGGTTCTCTGTGTGAAGAACTTCCTCATGGTGTTCGACCAGATCATGGCTTTGACAAAGGGAGGTCCTGCGCAGAGCACGGAATCCATCTCCTACCTGATTTACAATAACGGTATGTCAGGCGGACAGTTCGGATTCCAGAGTGCGAACGCGGTTATCTTCTTCATCGTGATCGTGGCAATCTCAGTAGCACAGATGAGCTTTTCAGCACGGAAGGAGGAGCAGTTATAATGAAAGCAAAAGCAGAGCACAAAACAAACTGGACAGTAATGATTCTGTTAATTCTTGGATTAATTACAATTGCGTTTCCGCTTTATATGACAATTATTATTGCATTTAAACAGCCAAGCGAGATGACAAACAGTATTTCCGGGATCTTATCTCTGCCTTCCAGCTGGAGCCTGGATAACTTCAGAGAGGCAATGCGGGTAACGGATTTCTGGAATTCTTTGAAAAACAGCCTGATTATTTCTGTCCTGACAGTGGGACTTTCCATTATCATTCATTCCCTGATGGGATATGCCGTGGGAAGAAATAAAGCACACAGTAAATTTTACAATTTTGTCTATCTGTTTATCGTAAGCGGTATGTTTGTTCCGTTTGCAATCCTGATGATGCCTCTTGCAAAACAGACAGCAGAGATGGGACTTGGAAATTGGGTTGGCGTAATTATCTTATATGTGGTATTCTATATGCCGATGAATGTTTTACTGTATTCCGGATACCTCACCAACATTCCGATTGCACTGGAAGAGGCGGCGCGTGTGGACGGCGCGAGCACATGGAGAACGTACTGGAAAGTCATTTTCCCGATTATGAAGCCGATGCATGCGACGGTAGCTGTTATTACAGCACTTTCTGTATGGAATGACGTGATGACGCCGCTTGTTATCATGGCAGGTACAGGGCAGAATACACTGCCGCTGGCACAGCTGAACTTCCAGACTC
This sequence comes from Drancourtella sp. An57, assembly GCF_002161525.1. Taxonomy (NCBI): domain Bacteria; kingdom Bacillati; phylum Bacillota; class Clostridia; order Eubacteriales; family Oscillospiraceae; genus Drancourtella; species Drancourtella sp. An57. The sequence continues at coordinate 95,355 of NZ_NFHY01000011.1, read as the reverse complement.
AGTTCGGAACCAACTACAACCTGGCATTTGCATCCTATCTTCTGGCATTGATCCCGATCGTGATTTTCTATGTGATCTGCCAGAAACAGATTTTAAATGGTGTTGTGAACGGTGCAGTAAAATAAATATAACTGTACAAGGAGAGCAAAATGGGTATTGGATTTGAGAAAGAGAACAGAATTTTTACATTACAGACAGACCATACAACATATCAGTTTCAGGTAGACGCATACGGATTTCTGCTTCACCTGTATTATGGAAAGACAATTTACGGCGGAATGGATTATCTTCTGACCTATTACGACAGAGGATTTTCCGCCAATCCGTATGACGCCGACCAGGATCGAACCTATTCCATGGACGCTCTGCCGCAGGAGTTCCCGACAAGCGGGACGGGGGATTTCCGGAGTCCGGCTCTTACGATCAAAAACAGCGATGGCACTTACAGCTGCGACCTGCGCTATCAAAGCCATCGGATCACAAAAGGCAAATACGGACTTCCGGGGCTTCCGGCGGTCTATGCGGACGAGGAAGAGGCGGAGACGCTGGAAATTCTGATGGAGGATGCTGTCACAAAGGTACAGGCAGTGCTTTTGTACGGAGTGCTTCCGAAATATGACATCATTACGAGAAGTGTCAGAATCATCAATCAGGGGGAAGATACGATTCATATCAGTAAGGCGGCTTCCGCTTGTCTGGATTTCGTTTCAGGAGACTATGACCTGATCAGCTTCTATGGACGCCATGCCATGGAGCGTAATTTCCAGAGAGTACCGGTAAGCCACGGAAAACAGATTTTACGAAGCCGGAGAGGAACATCCAGCCATCAGTACAATCCGGCCATGATTCTGGCGGGAAAAGATACGACAGAGGAAGCAGGAGACTGCTATGCCATGGTTTTTGTATACAGCGGCTGCTTCAAGGCCGAGGCGGAGAAGGATCAGTTCAACCAGACGAGAGCGCTGATGGGGCTTGCGTCCGAGATATTTTCCTATCCGCTTGGAACGGGAGATAGTTTCGTGATTCCGGAGACGGTAATGACGTATTCTGCAGAAGGACTGTCCGTCCTGTCACACAATCTGCACCGTTGTTTTAGAAACAACCTGTGCAGGGGCAGATGGAAAGATCAGGTCCGCCCGGTTCTTGTAAACAGCTGGGAAGCGGATTACTTTAATTTTACCGGGGAAAGCCTCCTGAGACTTGGAAAACACGCGGCAGAACTTGGAATCGAAATGCTTGTTCTGGATGACGGATGGTTTGGCGAGAGAAATGATGATAATACCAGCCTTGGAGACTGGGTGGTCAATGAAAAGAAGCTGGGATGTACCATGGGAGAACTGATCGACCGGATTCATGATCTGGGACTGAAGTTCGGACTCTGGATTGAACCGGAGATGGTTTCCGAAGACAGCGATCTGTACCGGACACATCCGGACTGGGCACTTCAGATTCCAAAGAGAAATCCGGTGCGGGGAAGAAATCAGCTGGTGCTGGACTTCTCCAGAAAAGAGATCCGGGATCATGTCTTTGACCAGATCTGCGCGGTTCTGGACCAGGGAAATGTAGAATATATCAAATGGGATATGAACCGAAGCCTTTCTGATATTTATTCCTCTGAGACGAAGGAACAGGGAAAGGTGCTTTATGATTATATGCTCGGGGTATACGACTTCCTGGAACGTCTGATCGAGCGGTACCCGGATATGTTGATTGAGGGGTGCAGTGGCGGTGGCGGACGGTTTGACGCCGGAATGCTTTATTACACGCCGCAGATCTGGTGCAGTGATAATACCGATGCGATCGACCGGCTGGAAATCCAGTACGGAACATCCTTTATCTATCCGGCATCCTGCGTCGGTTCTCATGTATCCGCGGTCCCAAATCATCAGACCGGCCGGATCACATCTCTCAATACAAGAGGCGTTGTTGCCATGGCAGGAACATTTGGATATGAACTGAATCTTGGACTCTTAAGCGGGGAAGAAAAGGAAGAAGTCAAAGAACAGGTAAAGAAATTCAAACAATACGCTCCACTCATCCAGAGAGGAGACTACTACCGTCTGTCCAGCCCGCAGAAGGATGAGTTTGGCGCCTGGGCTTTCGTATCGGAGGATCAAAGTGAGGCGCTCATCAGTGTCGTAATGTTAAAACAGCATGGCAATATGACTGTCAACTATGTAAAAATGCGCGGCCTGATTCCGGATGCATTCTATCAGATTGAAGGACATGACCGGATCTACAGCGGGGCTGCATTGATGCAGGCAGGGCTTCCGGTGCCGATTGAGAGCGGAGAGTACCTTGCCTACCAGAGATATTTAAGACGTGTAGAACAATAAAGGGGTTTAAGAATAGTGGGAAGAGCAAAAAAAAGTGATAAAGAATTTCAGGCACGCATGGAGAAGCATCAGGACGAACTGAAATGGCTTTATATGGAGCTGTATCAGAATGAAGACATGTATGCGGAACTGTGCAGCCGGATGTATCAATATTATACAGAAAGAAAAGCAGCGTTGAAAAAGCGGGATCGCGAGCGGGAAGTACATCCGGACTGGTACCGCAGGAAGGATATGCTTGGCATGATGCTCTACATCGACAATTTTGCCGGCAATCTGAAAGGAGTGCAGAAAAAGCTCGACTATATCAAAGAGAGTAATGTCTCCTTCATTCATCTGATGCCGTTTCTTGATACCGTAAAAGGAAAATCCGACGGCGGATATGCAGTGGCAGACTTCCGGAAAGTCCGCCCGGATCTGGGAACCATGGATGATCTGGCAAGACTTGCCGCCAAATGCCATAACATGGGAATCGATGTGTGCATGGATTTCGTCATGAACCATACATCCGAGGAACATGAATGGGCTGTCCGCGCAAGAAACGGCGAAGGCGAGTATATGAGCCGGTATTTCTTCTACGACAATGCCTGGATTCCGGAACAGTTTGAAAAGACCGTGCCGCAGGTATTCCCGACGACGGCGCCGGGGAATTTTACCTGGATTCCGGAGATCGGACACTATGTGATGACGACCTTCTATCCATATCAGTGGGATTTAAATTACGGAAATCCAAGGGTATTTAACGAAATGATGTATAATTTCCTCTTCTTTGCCAATCAGGGAATGGATATCATCCGGATTGACGCGGTTCCATATATCTGGAAAGAGATGGGAACATCCTGCCGGAACTTAAAACAGGTACATACTATTGTACGGATGATGCGAATGATCGGAGAGATCGTCTGCCCGGCCGTGGCACTTCTGGGAGAAGTAGTCATGGAACCGGAAAAGGTCGTACCATACTTTGGGACTGTGGACAAACCGGAATGTCACATGCTTTACAATGTGACAACCATGGCAACCACCTGGCACACCGTGGCTGTACACGACATCAGACTGCTGAAAAAGCAGCTTGACATTGTAAACCGCCTTCCAAAGGAATATACCTTCCTGAATTATCTCCGCTGCCACGACGACATCGGATGGGGCCTGGATTACGACACACTGAAACAATGGCAGATGGAGGAAATTCCACACAAACAGTACCTGAACGATTACTTCACCGGAAAGTATCCGGGAAGCGAAAGCAGAGGAGAACTCTACAACGATGACCCCGTGACAAAAGACGCCAGATTCTGCGGAACAACCGCATCCATGTGCGGCATCGAAAGCGCCGGGTTTGAACAGGATAAAGAAAAAATGGAAAAAGCCGTCCGCAAAGATCTCATGCTCCACGCCTACATGTTCATGCAGGCCGGCATCCCGATGATCTACAGCGGAGACGAAATCGGGCAGGTCAACGACTACACCTATAAAGAAGACGAAGAGAAAAAAACGGACTCCCGGTATATCCACAGAGGCACCTTCAAATGGGATCTCGCCCAAAACAGGGATGACCAGAACACCGTAGAAGGACAAATCTTCCAGACCCTCTCCTACATGGAAAAAATAAGAGCACAGGAAGATATCCTCGGACCGGAAGCAGAAGTCACCACCTGGGACACCGGAGACCAGGAAGTCCTCGGAATCATCCGGAAACACAACGGAAAAAGTCTCACAGGCCTTTTCAACTTTAACAATTGTAAAAAACAGTTAACACTTCCGGAAGAAGGGATCTACCACGAACTCTTCACAGGCGAAATCCTGGAAAACGGCACAATTACACTGCCCGAATACGGATTCACATGGTGCATAAAACAATAGATTTTATTTTTGGGGACGTGTTCCGATGCATCGGAACACGTCCCCAATGGAAAAAGTGTGACAAATATGAAGTGAATATTGTAAATGTTGAGATTCTGTTACGCCTGGGCGTAATGGAATTTTTTTAGTGTTTGTGTGTTACACACCGTTGTCCGGGTTACAGGAATCCGCCGTCGAACCCGATGATCTGTCCGGTCATGTAGGCGGGTGCGTTGAGGGTGTTCCAGATCATCCGGGCTGCTTCTTCGGGTGAGGCGAAGTAGCCGGCCGGGATCTCCTCTGCGAGGGCGCGTCGTTCTTCGGCATCGAGCATCCGGTTCATGTCGGTGTCAATGACGCCGAAAGCGATGGCGTTGACCTGGATATTGCTTGGAGCGAGTTCTTTGGCGAGGGCCTGGGTCAGTCCCTGGATGCCGGCTTTGGATGCGGAGTAGGCTGCTTCGCAGGATGCGCCGCTTCGTCCCCACATGGAGGAGACGTTGAGTATTTTTCCGGATTTTTTGGACACCATATGAGGGATGGCTTCCCGGCAGCAGTAAAAGGCGGAGGAGAGGTTGGTGGCGATCAGGCGGCTCCACTCCTCATCGGTCATGTCGCTCAGAAGGCCGATGTGGGAAATGCCTGCATTGTTGATCAGGATGTCGAGTCCTCCGTCTGTATGTTCGGAACTGGCAATCGTTGCGAAGATTTTACGGACCTGGTCAGGGTTGCCGACATCCCCCGGGCAGAGTTCGCAGGAGCCGCCTGGAATCGAGAGAATTTCCCGGCGGACTTCCTCCAGTGCTTCTATATGATGTGCGCTGTTTAAGAAAATATGAAAACCGTGTCCGGCAAGGAGAAGGGCGCATGCCCGTCCGATGCCTCTGGAAGCTCCGGTAATCAGTACACCTGATTTTTGTTTCATCTTAGATATCCCCTTTTTGAACATTTTTTGCATATATGTTGACATTACATATATGTTGACATCATCCAGTATACGTCAGAAGTGACATGTATGAAAGAAAAAACTTGATTTTATTTTTCAAAGTGGTAACCTTAAAGTGTAAATGCAAACAGATGGAAAGGAAATCAAATATGATGATAGACCGGGCAATCGAATTTGCGACAAAGGCACACGAAGGACAGTTTCGAAAAGGGACCAGGCGTCCTTATATCGTTCATCCGATTGAAGTGGGAGATATCGTCTCGACGATGACAACCGATGAAGAGGTGATCAGCGCGGCGATTCTGCACGATACGATCGAGGACTGCAAGGGGGTGACGCGGGAGGTCCTTGCGGAGAATTTTTCGGAGCGTGTTGCATCGCTGGTTGCCCAGGAGAGCGAGGACAAATCCAAATCATGGATGGAGAGGAAAGGTTCGACCATCGAGCGGATCCGGACGGCGTCTTTTGAGGTGCAGATGATCGGGCTTGCGGACAAGCTTTCCAATATGCGGGATATTGACCGTGACTATCCGGTGGTCGGCGAAGACTTGTGGAACCGTTTCCGTATGAAGGATAAAAAAACAATTGGCTGGTATTACAGGGGAATTCAGGAGGCACTGCGGGAGAGATTTGCCAGAGTGCCGGCGTATGAAGAGTACTGCCATCTGGTGGACCGCCATTTTGGCGAGAACTGACAGAAAATGTGATAGATCAAAAAACAGCAGGTGAAGAAGTGGTATGATGCCCAGGCAGGACATTCACTTCCGCACCTGCTGTTTTCTTCCCTGAATATGTTATGTTACTGCGCTGCAGGCCGAAATGCCATCTTTTTAAAGGCTGCCGTAAGGACAAGCCCTTTGAAAATACTGGAAATCGTAATACTCCACCAGATTCCGTTCAGTCCGAGCGGCGTAGAGATCAAAAGCAGGGCAAGAGGAATTCTTGCTGTCGTAAGCGTGATGCTGACGACAGACGGAGGAAGTGTCCGCCCAAGCCCGGAAAATGCTCCGGCGGTCGTGATTTCCATACACATGAACAGCTGTGAGACCCCGAGGATCTGCAGGTAAGCCACTCCCATCGGGAGGACGTCCGCCTCCGGAATGAAAATCCGGAAAATCGGCGCCGGAAAGACGATCAGGACGATCGTACAGAAGACACCCCACAGCAGGACGACCACCATAGAGCAACGGTAGCCTTTCTTTGCCCTTGCAGCATTGCCTGCGCCGAAATTCTGGGCGATAAAAGAATTGACCGCGGCGGCGAATCCATCCGACGTCATCCAGGAAATAGACTCGATCTGAGAGCCGACTTTCTGGACAGCCACGGCTGAATCTCCGAATCCGGCAACAATCCGGGCGATTACCATGGAAATGCCGGTGAAAATCATGCTCTGGACAGAAGAAGGCAGTCCGATACGGATCAGCTCTTTTAGCACAGAAAGCTGAGGCTTTGTAAAAAAGTGAAGATTCATAAAAATATCCGGCTCTTTACGGACGGAAAGCAGGAAAACGACGGTGACCACAGCCTGGGCAAATACTGTGGCAATTGCAGCACCTGCCACATCAAGTTTCGGAAACGGACCGATGCCGAAGATCAGAACCGGATCCAGAACGATGTTGATGATAAGACCGGCAGCGGTTGCGAGAAAGGAAGTACGGCTGTTGCCCATGGCAGTCAGAATTCCTGTAAAAACCTGATTTAAAAAGGAAAAAACGACAAGCCCGCAGGTGATGGCAAGATAAATTTCTGCATTCTGAATGACTGCCGGAGAATTCAGCCGGAAAAATCCGATCAGCGGCTTTTGAAAAAGAAGGCAGATGATGCCGTAGGCAAGTCCGAGAATCAGGGAAAGCTGGATCGCATTCCGGGCATAGCCGCATGCCTCGGTCCGTTCGCCGGCGCCAAGAGAATGTCCGACCTTGACCTGTCCGCCCATTTTTGCAAGTACAGTGATTCCATTCGCAAACCACATGTACATGCCGGCAGCCCCGACAGATGCGACCGCGTCACTGCTGATTCTTCCGATCCAGATCATATCGGTGAGATTGTATGCCATCTGGACAAGAGATGTCGCCATAATCGGGAGAGCAAGTCTGGTCAGTGACGGGAAAACCGGTCCGTTCAGTAAATCAATCTTTTGTCTCATTTGTAATCCCCCATTTGTAAAAGCTTTATTGCAATCAGGCCTTGTGGCCGAATATCTACATTTTATCATAAAAGGATGCAAAATCCTATAAGCCGGTTGATTTCCGGCCGGAATTTCCTTATACTAAAATCATAGAATAATCCCCATCCGGACATCCGGTGGGGCTTTTCACTGATGGAACGAAGTATGTAAAGAGAGGAAAACCAAATGAAGAAAATATTGATGATTGGAACCGGAGGGACGATTGCCTCAAAGCAGACGGAAAACGGACTGGCCCCGGGCCTGACGCCGAATGACATTCTGGCCTGCATTCCTCAGGTGAAACATGTATGTGGGGTGGAGACGCTGCAGGTGTGCAATATCGACAGTACCAATGTAACACCGGAGCACTGGAAGCTGATGGTGGAAGCGGTGGAGAAGCACTACGATGCCTATGACGGGTTTGTGATCTGCCATGGAACCGACACCCTTGCCTACACAGCGGCGGCGCTTTCCTATATGATTCAGAACTCCCCAAAGCCGATTGTCGTGACCGGAGCACAGAAGCCGATCAATATGGACGTGACGGATGCAAAGACCAATCTGCTGGACAGCTTTATCTACGCGGCGGATGACGATTCCGAAGATGTCAGCATCGTGTTTGACGGCAAAGTCATTATCGGAACAAGGGCGAAAAAGGAGCGGGCAAAAAGCTACAATGCATTTTCCAGCATTAATTTCCCGTACCCGGCTGTGATTCAGGACGGTCAGGTGATCCGGTACATCCCGCCGGTACGGCATAAGGGAGAAGTACGGTTTTACCATGACATGAAAGATAGTGTTTATGTGCTGAAACTGGTTCCGGGCATGCGAAGCGGCGTGCTGACTCAGATTCTGGAACAGTATGACTGTGTCGTGATCGAGAGCTTTGGCGTAGGCGGACTTCCGGACAGCATTACTGCGGAAGTCTATGAGGGAATGAAGAAGTGGAAAAAAGAAGGAAAACTGATTGTCATGACGACACAGGTTGTAAGTGAAGGAAGCAATATGACAGTCTACGAGGTCGGAAAAAAGGTAAAGCAGGATTTTGATCTTCTGGAAGCCTATGACATGACACTGGAGGCTACGATTACAAAACTCATGTGGCTGATGGCGCGGCCGGCAAAAGATTATGAGGAAATCAAAAAACGATTCTACAGAATGATTAATCACGATATCCTGTTCGCGGGATTCAGAGAGGATAAGTAAAAGAGTATGGGAAAACGGGAACTAATGCGGGACAGATTGAAGACGCTGTCCGATGAAGCCTATAAGGAATTCAACGACCGGATTTTAAATGCACCGTCCATGCCGACGCTTGGCATCCGGATACCGAAGCTTCGGGAACTTGCAAAAGAAGCGGCAAAAGAGCCGGAGGGCGGATGGCTTGATGAAATGCTCCGGGATCATGGGAGCTGCGTCTATCAGGAAGAGCACATGCTCTTTGGGATGGCTTCCGGATACAGAAAAGCATCCAGAGAAGAACATGCGGCCATGCTCGATATCTGGGTACCGGGAGTTCTGTCCTGGGCGGACTGTGATTGCAGCACTTCCACGTATAAATGGATGGAAAAGGATCCGGAATTCTGGTTTTCCTATCTGGAAAAATGGCTGAACAGCAGCCGGGAATTTGAGCTCCGGTTTGGTGTAATCGCACTGATGGACCATTTCCTGAATGACCGGTATATAGATGAAGTACTGCGCCGGTATGCGGATATCAGGTCAGAAGACTATTATGTCCGGATGGGGATCGCCTGGGGCGTGGCAACCGCATATGTGAAGTACCCGGAAAAAGTACTTGGACTTCTGAAAGAAAAGAAGCTGGATATCTGGACCCACAACAAGGCGATCCAGAAATGCAGAGAGTCGAGACGGGTCAGCGCTCAGGACAAGGAAATGCTTAATGCACTGAAACGAAAACAGGAGGAAGAACATGGGAATACCAGGATTTGACACCGTCTTTCTGGATCTGGACGGAACGCTCATCGATTCGGAGCCGGGAATAATCAATTCAGTAGTCTACGCTCTGAAAAAATTTGGAATTGAAAAGGAACGAAAGGAACTGCTTCCGTTTATCGGGCCTCCGCTTCTCACTTCGTTCCAGAAATACACCGGGCTGAGTGAAACAGAGGCAAGAAAAGCGGTGGAATATTACAGGGAAAATTTCGGAACAAAAGGTGTGTATGAGTACCGTCTGTACGACGGGGTGGAAACCATGCTGCGGGAGCTCAAAGAAGCAGGCTTCCGCATTGTCATGGCCACCTCCAAGCCGGAACATTATGCCGGAATCATTGCCAGAGATGCCGGGATTGAGTTATACTTCACTTACATCTGCGGGGCGACCATGGATGAGAGCAGGCTGACAAAAGAAGATGTCATTGCCTATGCGCTGGAAACTTGCGGAAAAAAAACGGGAGATCCATCGGTTATCATGGTGGGGGACAGGGAACATGACATACTTGGCGCCAGGACATTCGGACTTGCCTCAGCCGGAGTCCTCTACGGATTCGGAAGCCGGAAGGAGCTGGAGGCGGCCGGAGCGGATATGATTTTTGACTCGGTCGAAGAATTGAAAGAGTTTCTGAAGGGAGAGGCCTAGAACCTTAAGATTCCATGAAAATTCCATGAACTCCTTGACAAACCGGGGGCTGATGACTATGATTATCATAGTTTCATATTTAAAGGTGTTGATAAAGAGGAGTACACACCTGCCCTTGACAGAGAGAATTACCCGCTGGCTGGAAGGTGATTACAAGAAGGAGTTGTGGAAGGTAGCTTTGGAGCCGGATGTCTGAATGTGTCCGATTGAGAGAAAGGACAGTAGGAGATCCCGGAGTAGTTCCCGTTATAGAACGAAGAGATATACATCTGTCAGAGAGGACAGGTGTATAAAAAAGGTGGTACCGCGTTTTGACGCCCTTTACATATGTAAAGGGCGTTTTGTTATTCACAGGAACGCTTGAAATGAGGAGGTAATGATGAGCAGACAGTTGGACAAAACGTACAATCCGAAGGAGATTGAACCGAAGCTTTATGAAAAATGGTGTGAGAACAAGTATTTTCACGCAGAAGTAGACAGGAGCAGAAAGCCGTTTACGACGGTGATGCCGCCGCCGAATATCACAGGAAAGCTGCACATGGGACATGCCCTGGACAATACGCTTCAGGATATCCTGATCCGTTATAAGAGAATGCAGGGATACAATGCCCTCTGGATTCCGGGTACGGACCATGCGGCGATCTCCACCGAAGTTAAGGTGACGAATCAGTTAAAAGAAGAAGGCATCGACAAGAGGGAGCTTGGAAGAGAAGGCTTTCTGGACCGTGTCTGGGAGTGGAAAGAGGAGTATGCAGGGACGATTGAATCCCAGTTAAAGAAACTTGGCGTATCCTGTGACTGGGACAGAGAGCGGTTCACGATGGACGAAGGATGCAGCAGGGCTGTAGAGGAAGTGTTCGTACGCCTTTATGAAAAAGGATATATCTACAAAGGTTCCCGGATCATCAACTGGTGTCCGGTATGCCAGACATCCCTTTCCGATGCGGAAGTAGAGCATGAGGAACAGGCCGGACATTTCTGGCACATCCGTTATCCGATCGTAGGCACGGACAGAAGCCTTGTGATCGCGACGACACGTCCGGAGACGATGCTTGGAGATACTGCGATTGTAGTAAATCCGGAAGATGAACGTTATACCGATATTATTGGAAAGAAAGCGCTTCTGCCGCTTGTAAATAAGGAAATCCCGATCATTGCGGATGCCTATGTAGACAAGGAATTCGGAACCGGTGCAATGAAAGTGACTCCGGCACATGACCCGAACGACTTCGAGATCGGAAAGAGACACGGTCTGGAAGAGATCAACATCATGAATGATGATGCGACGATCAATGAAAACGGCGGCAAGTACGCAGGTATGGGACGCTACGAAGCAAGAGAAGCGATCGTGCAGGATCTGAAAGACCAGGGATATCTGGTAAAAGTGGAAGATTATGCACATAATGTAGGTGTACACGAGAGATGTAAGCAGACGGTCGAGCCGTTAATCAAGCAGCAGTGGTTTGTCAAGATGGAAGAGCTTGCAAAGCCGGCCATCAAAGCACTGGAAACAGGAGAGTTAAAGCTGATTCCGGAACGTATGAACAAAATATACCTGCAGTGGCTGAACAATATCCGTGACTGGTGTATTTCCAGACAGATCTGGTGGGGACACCGGATTCCGGCATACTACTGCGACGAATGCGGCGAAATGATTGTACAAAGAGGCGGAGCTCCGGCCGTATGCCCGAAATGCGGATGCACGCACTTTACACAGGATGAGGATACACTGGATACCTGGTTCTCCTCCGCACTGTGGCCGTTCTCCACACTTGGATGGCCGGATCAGACAGAGGAGCTGGATTACTTCTATCCGACAGATGTCCTTGTAACCGGATATGACATCATCTTCTTCTGGGTAATCCGTATGGTATTCTCAGGATTTGAGCAGACCGGAAAATGCCCGTTCCACACGGTATTCTTCCACGGTCTGATCCGGGATGACCAGGGAAGAAAGATGAGCAAGTCGCTTGGAAACGGGATCGATCCGCTGGAAATCATCGACGAGTACGGTGCTGATGCGCTCCGTCTTACGGTGGTGACAGGAAACGCGCCTGGAAACGATATGCGTTTCTATAAAGAAAAAGTAGAAGCAAACCGTAACTTTGCAAACAAAGTATGGAACGCTTCCAGGTTTATCCTGATGAATATGGAAGATAAAGTGATCAGCCGTCCGGATGCCCAGGATCTGACAGCAGCTGACAGGTGGATCCTTTCCAGAGCAAATCGTCTGATCAAAGATGTGACGGAAAACATGGATAAATTTGAACTGGGAATTGCAGTACAGAAAGTATACGACTTTATCTGGGATGAATTCTGTGACTGGTACATCGAGATGGCAAAATACCGTATTTACCATTCCGATGAAAATTATAAGGCAGCCAATGCAGCGCTTTGGACCTTGAAAACGGTTCTTGCGGACGCGCTTAAACTTCTGCATCCGTATATGCCGTTTGTGACAGAGGAAATCTACAGCGCCCTTGTTCCGTCAGAAGAATCTCTGATGATGTCTGACTGGCCGGAATATGATGAAGCACTGAACTTCCCGGAGGAAGAAAATATCGTTGATCATGTCAAGGATATTGTAAGGGGTGTAAGAAATGCACGTGCTGAGATGAACGTGCCAAACAGCCGGAAGGCAAAAGTATTTATTGTTTGTGAGAATGAGACACTTTGTGAGGGGTTTGAAACATTAAAAGAATCAGTGAAACCATTGATGAATGCAAGCGATCTCATCATTCAGGGAACGAAAGAGGGAATCTCTGAGGATGCGGTTTCTATTGTAGTTCCGGATGGAGCAGTGTATATGCCGCTTGAGGATCTGATTGATTTTGAACAGGAGAAGGAACGTCTCTTAAAAGAAGAAGAAAAGCTGAAAAAAGAACTTGCCCGTGTAAACGGCATGCTGAACAATGAGAAATTCATGAGTAAGGCGCCGGAGGCAAAGGTCAATGAAGAGCGGGCCAAGCTGGAAAAATATACACAGATGATGGAACAGGTTCAGGAACGTCTTGCATCGATCATGAAATAGCAGACAAGGGGAAATCATGAAGAAAATCCATTTTAAGAAACCGGATATCAAAGGGAAAATAGAGAGACTGCGTCACCTGAGCAGAGAGGATATCAAGAATCATTTGAAAAAAAGAAAAGAACGCCGGCAGCGGATTCTGGAAGAACGCAAAAACAGCGCTTTTTCCAGAAAGATGGCGCCGGTGTACAAGTGGATGAATATTTTTTCCCTTCCGCTTCACGCGGTTTGGGCAATGGTCATCAACCTGATCATCGAAAGTATTTCACGCCATTCTGTTTTTGCAGCATGGAATTATATGGTGGAAACGCCGCTTGTATTTCTTTACAATGCGTTTATGATTTTTGTGACCTTTTCGATTGTGTATCTGTTCCGGCGGAGGGTGTTTGTTCGGATTTTGATCAGTGTATTCTGGCTGATGCTTGGAGTTGTAAACGGAGCGATGCTTTTAAAGAGGGTCACGCCGTTTAATGCACAGGACCTGAAGGCACTGACCGAAGGACTGTCCCTGTTTACCAATTATTTTGCTGTCTATGAGCTGATCATTATGGCAGTCGGTGTTGTTGCGGTGATCATATGGGTGATCGCTATGTGGCGCCGGGGCGGACAGTATCAGGGGAAGATGCACAGGTGGCTCGCGCTGGCCGGTGTCGGGATCTGCTGCGGAGCATATGTGGTTTTGACAAATCTTGCGGTTGACCATCGTGTGGTATCGACTTATTTTGGAAATATTGCTTTTGCATATGAAGATTATGGACTTCCGTACTGCTTTTCTGCCAGTCTGTTCAACACGGGAATTGATAAACCGAACGGATACAGTGAAGAGACGATCGATGAGATTAACAAGGACGGAACTTTGACAAAGAGTGAAACAAGTCTGAAAGAAGGCGAGATGCCAAATATTATTTTTGTGCAGCTGGAATCCTTCTTTGATCCGACGGAGGTGGAATTCTACCAGCTCTCCAAGGACCCGATTCCGTTCCTGAGGTCATTGTTTAATGAGTATTCGACCGGATACTTCAAGGTACCGTCTGTCGGTGCGGGAACTGCAAATACAGAGTTTGAGGTATTGACCGGAATGAACATGCGGTATTTCGGACCGGGCGAGTATCCATTTAAGACAAAATTAAAGACGGAAGTCTGCGAAAGTGCGGCAACAGCGCTTTCTGCCCTCGGATACGGAACTCACGGAATACACAATAACGGAGGAAATTTCTACAGCCGTGCGCGGGTGTACAATAATACCGGATTTGATACGTTTACGAGCAAGGAATTTATGAATATCCTTCAGACTACACCGAATAACTGGTCAAAGGATGATATTCTTGTGGAACACATCATGGACGCACTGGATTCGGATGAACAGCAGGATTTTGTCTTTACTATCAGTGTGCAGGGACACGGGGATTATCCGACAGAGAAAGTGATTGAGAATCCGGAAATTACGGTATCCGGAATGGAAGACCAGGAGAAGCAGAATGCATGGGAATACTATGTAAACCAGATCTACGAGATGGATCAGTTCGCCCGGCACCTTGTGGAAGAGGTGGAAAAAAGAGATGAGCCGAGCGTCATCGTATTTTACGGGGACCATCTTCCGACCATGGGACTGGAAGCGAAGGATCTGAAGAGCAGGTATCTCTATAATACCAATTACGTGATCTGGGACAACATCGGACTTGAGAAAGAGGACAGAAACATACCGTCCTACCAGATTATGGCAGATGTGTTTGAACGTCTGGGAATCCATTCGGGAACGGTGTTCAACTATCATCAGCAGAGAAGGCAGACAGAAGATTATCTGAAAGATCTGGAACTTCTGCAGTATGACATTCTCTACGGAGAACAGTATGTGTACGATGGCGACCCGCCGATTACGGAAGGACATATGAGAATGGGTGTCAAGGATGTGACGTTGAATAATATTGTGCCGCAGCCTGGAGAGGAAAATTCCTACAGTCTGTACGGAGAAAATATGACGCGGAACAGCAAGATCTTTGTCAACGGGGAACAGCAGGACAGTAAGTTCCTCAATAATACCCATGTGGTGTTAAATGACTGTGCTTTGGAGGACGGAGATATTATCACTGTGATCCAGATGGGATCCAGCAGTACGGTATTTGCCACCTCTCAGAAATATGTCTACCAGAACGGAACGCTCACCTTGGCTCCGGAAGAGGAACAGGATGAGCCGGCAAAGAACTGGGTAGAAGCGTTTGAAGGCACAAGTGATGAGGAATAATATGATGAATTATGAAGAAGCGGTAAACTATATTGACAGGCTTCAGATGTTTGCAAAAAAACATTCCCTGGACCATACGAGAGTATTTTTATCGTATCTGGGTATGCCCCAGCGCGAGAAAAAGATCATCCATGTGGCAGGGACCAACGGGAAAGGAAGCGTGTGCAGATATCTGCAGGCGCTTCTGACCGGAGAGGGGAAGAAGACGGGACTGTTTACTTCCCCTCATCTTGTTACGATCCGGGAGCGGATCCGTATCGGCGAAGAAATGATATCCGAAGAACAATTTGTCCGGATATTTGAGGAAGTTCGAAAAGCCGCCGGAGAGATGGAAAAAGAAGGACTTGGCCACCCGACTTATTTTGAGTTTTTATTCGGAATGGCGATGAAATTCTTTGACGAAGAAGAGGCGGAATATATCATTCTGGAGACCGGTCTCGGAGGAAGACTGGATGCGACAAACAGCATTGAACATCCGGTCCTGACCGTGATCACGTCCATCGGAATGGATCATACGGAGATTCTGGGAGATACGATCGAAAAGATTGCTGCGGAAAAAGCGGGAATCATCAAACCGGGTGTGCCGCTGATCTGCGACGCGACAGATGAAAAGGCACTTGGTGTCCTGAAAAAAACGGCGGAAAATGCCGGCGCGGAATGTAGAGAAATCTCGGAAAATGCGTTCAAAATCATGAAAATTACGGGAAAGGATCTTGAATTTTCAACGTCAAATCGGTATGATGATACTGCAATGTGGAAACTGCCGACGACAGCATCGTATCAGCCGATGAATGCAGTGCTCGCGCTGGAGGCAATGAAGCGTCTGGTCAAAGAGCCGACGGCATCGTGGAGGAAGATTCTGGAGACGACGTCCTGGAAGGGAAGGATGGAGGAAGCGCTTCCGGGGATCGTACTGGACGGTGCACACAATATGCCGGCTGTCAGAGCGCTTGCGAAAAGTATCCGGATGCAGGAGAAATTTCGCAGTCCGGATGGAAAGCTGATCGTATTGTTTTCCGCGGTGAAGGAAAAGGACTATCATGAAATGATCCGTTTTGTCTGCCGTGAAATTCCGGCAGATTTGATTGTTGTAACAAAGATTCCGGATGAGCGGGGAGTAAATCCCGGAGAGCTTCAGAAGGATTTTGCTCAATGGACGGACAGCCGCGTGGTAGTCAAAGATACGGTAAAAGAGGCGTGCAGCTATGTCACTGCCTGCAAACGGGAACAGGATCAGGTATACTGTTTTGGTTCCCTGTACCTTGTAGGAGAAATGGAAACATTACTAAGGGAGGCAGCCAGATGTTAAATTTTGAAGAAGAACTGAAGAAATTTCAGCCAAGCCTGGAAGTAGACGAGATCGAAGAAGAGGCCTTGAGTGAGGATCTGACGGATCTGTCGGATCTTTTAAAAGATATCTTGGAAACAACGAGATAACAGAACGGGGAGATATAAATGGATATCAGAGGAGAACTGAGGTACCGGTCCCTGTACTGGTATAATGATGGATTGAGAAAAGCGAAAATACGGGACCTGACAGGAGCAGAAAACTCACTGAAAAAAAGTATTCAATTTGATAAATATAATAAGGATGCAAGGAATCTTCTGGGACTTGTCTATTATGGCAGAGGAGATGTGACGCGTGCGCTTGTTGTCTGGACAGTGAGCCTGAAGCTGGTTCCTGCTGACAATATCGCATCCGACTATATCGATGAATTCAAATCTTCCAGGGGGGATCTGGAAGCAGTCGATCAGACTGCGAAGAAGTACAACCAGTGCCTGCAGTACTGCAGACAGGGAGGGGAAGATCTGGCTGTCATCCAGCTGAAAAAGATCGTAACCGAACACCCTGATTTTCTGAAAGCATATCAGCTTCTGGCACTGTTGTATCTGCACACGGAGCAGTATGCTAAGGCAAGACAGGTGCTCAGAAAAGCACAGAAACTGGATACGACAGATCCGATCACGCTGAACTATATTTACGAGCTGAACCGGATGCACAGAAAACGTACGTCCGGACAGAAGGATGTGAAGGAACAGCAGACCGTAAGCTATAAACTCGGCAATGAAACAATCATCCAGCCGGTGGAAACAAAAGAACGGGAAAAAGGAATGGCGTTTACGATTGCCAATATTGTCATCGGCCTTGTGGTCGGAGCGGCAGTGATGTGGTTTCTGATTATGCCGGCGGTCAATGAGTCCCAGGCAAGACAGATGAATGAAAGCATTGTGGAGGCAAGCGACCAGATCGCTTCCCAGGAGTCTGAGATCAGCGCCCTGGAAAAGGAGCTGGAAAGCTACCGGACCCAGAGTGATGAGGCACAGACGGCAAAAGAGACCGCGGAGTCCACAAAGAGCAGCTACGAGTCTCTGATGGATATTCAGACCAAATACCGCAACGGCTCGGAGTCGAATGAAAACCTGGCGGATGAGCTTCTGGCCATCAATCAGGATTCTCTTGGAGATCTGGGAAAAGAACAGTTTACAGAACTGACAGAGAGCATTTACCCGTCAGCCTGCCGGAGACAGTACAACCGGGGAGTGGCCAACTCGGATGTGGAAAACTACGAGGCGGCAATCGAGAATCTGTCGAAAGTTGTCAGGATGGACGAGACTTATGACGATGGAAACGCCATGTATCTTCTTGCTCAGGCTTATGAGGAGACAGGCGACATGGAAAATGCAAAGAACTATTATCAGAAAGTAACGGAGCAGTTCTCCGGTACATCTCTGGCGGAGGAGGCGCAGTCGGCTCTTGAGAGCCTGAATGCAGCCGGTTCGGGAAATACAGGAGAATAACAGCCGGATAAAAGATCCGATACTACAAAAGAGGATGGTGCACAGTGTGCATCATCCTCTTTTTGTTCCGGCGGACATCCCGGGAAGGCGGTGTCGTGAAAAACCGGAAAGGAAACAACGGAAAGGGGAGAGACCGCATGAAATATCAGATAGAAGAAAACTGTCTGACAATCTTTCTGCCAAAGGAGCTGGACCATCATCAGACGGAAGAAATCCGCAGGGAGGCAGACCGGCAGATTGAAAGAAATCATGTGAAATATGTGATTTTTGATTTTGGGGAGACAAGCTTTATGGACAGCTCCGGAATCGGGGTGATGATGGGAAGATACAGAAAACTGAGCCTGACCGGAGGAGAAGTCTGGGCGGCGAATCTGAATGACCGGATGAAAAAGATCCTGAAAATGTCAGGAGCTGCAAAGATTATTCGAATTTACGAGGAGGAAAGACAATGAAACAGGATACGAATGAAATGGAGATTATATTTGACAGCTGCTCGGAAAACGAAGGGTTTGCCAGGGTGGCAGTGGCATCGTTCATGACACAGCTCAATCCGACACTGGAGGAAGTGGCGGATGTCAAGACCGCTGTCTCCGAGGCGGTCACCAATGCGGTGATTCATGGCTACAATCAGGAAATACATAAAATCTACATCCGATGTGTGACAGCAGGACATGCGCTGGAAATCGAAGTACGGGACGAAGGAAAAGGAATTGAAAATATTGAAGAAGCAATGCAGCCGATGTTTACGACACGGCCGGAACTGGACCGTTCCGGGATGGGATTTGCCTTTATGGAGGCCTTTATGGATGAGCTGACGGTGGAATCAAGTCCCGGATGCGGGACAACCGTCCGTATGAAGAAAATCATCGGCAAAGGACGTGACGGATGGATCATACCGCAGAGCTGATTGAAAAGGC
Source organism: Drancourtella sp. An57 (assembly GCF_002161525.1). Taxonomy (NCBI): domain Bacteria; kingdom Bacillati; phylum Bacillota; class Clostridia; order Eubacteriales; family Oscillospiraceae; genus Drancourtella; species Drancourtella sp. An57. The sequence goes on along the minus strand of NZ_NFHY01000011.1, from coordinate 76,485 downwards.
ACATCAGGGTGACGCGGATGCAAGAGCACTTCTTGTAGAAGAAAACGTCGGGCTTGTCTGGTGCATTGTTCGAAGATACAGTGGACGGGGAACCGAGGCAGAGGACCTGTTCCAGATCGGGAGTATCGGTCTGTTAAAGGCGATTGACAAGTTTGATCTGACATACGACGTTCGTTTTTCGACCTACGCGGTACCAATGATATCCGGGGAAATCAGACGGTTTCTCCGGGATGACGGAATGCTCAAAGTCAGCCGCTCTCTCAAGGAAATTTCCTGTAAAGCATGTCAGGCGAAAGAAGAATTTACGAAAAAGTACAACCGGGAACCGACAATCCGGGAACTGTCGGAGATTTCCGGAATCGGAAAGGAAGAACTGGTAGAGGCTATGGAAGCATCTGCCGAAGTGGAGTCTTTGCACCGGCCGGTCTACAAGAAAGACGGAAGCGAGGTGGAGCTTCTGGAAAAACTGGAAAAGGAGGAAAAAACAGAAGAAAAGATTATTGACCAGATGTTTCTATATTCCCTTCTGGAAAAGCTGGGAAAAGAGGAACGGCAGCTGATTTATCTCAGATATTTTGAAAACAAAACCCAGTCCGAGACCGGGAAAATGCTTGGCATGTCGCAGGTGCAGGTCTCGCGGCTGGAAAAGAAGATACTGAAACGGATGAAAGAATACGGCAGTCCGCCGGCGTAAAAAAGAATCAGGCATATCCGGTATAAAAAAAGCCAGAACAGACATACTACCTTTGAAAGAAAGGAAAGGTGAAGGAGAATGGAACAGGCAAAAAGAAGAATCCGGATATGCCTGATCTGCGTTGTCACATCAGCTGTTATCCTGGGAATTCTGTATTATGTAATGTCACAGCAACGGCCCGTATCGGAAGAAAACGGAACGCTTGTCAGTGTCAGCATGGAAGAAGGAGGAAACGATGGGAACATCCGGACATACACTCTATATCAAAGGGGAGAAAAATAAGGAACTGGCAAAAACAGAAGTGCTTCTTGGGGATGTGCTTTCGATGGAATGTACCGATCAGACTGTTGTCAGCCGGTTAAAGACAGTGAAACTTCTCCGAGGCTCTTTAAAGAAACGGTATGTCGTATCCATTCTGGAAGTCATCTCCAGAATCCATGAGATTTATCCGAATCTCACCGTGGAAAATATGGGCGAGACAGATCTGATTATTACCATCGAAGATCAGAAAAAGAACGGGAAAGTGATTCCGTTTCTGAAAAGTGTGTTTGTACTTCTTGTAACCTTTATCGGTGCCGGGTTTTCCATCATGTCGTTTAACAATGACGTGGATGTACCAAAACTGTTTAATCAGATTTATTTCCTTGTGACAGGAAACCGGTCGGACGGCTTTGGAATTCTGGAACTGACATACTGTATCGGGATGAGCGTGGGAATTCTGCTGTTTTTCAACCACTTTGGGAAAAGACGTTTTACTGTGGATCCGACGCCGATGGAAGTGGAAATGCGGACGTACGAGGAGGAAATCGAGATGACACTGATCGATGAATACTCACGGAAGAAGGAAGAAAAAGATGTGGGCTGAGCAGATCGTTCTTGGAATCATCGGATTTTCATCCGGCGCGGTCATTGCAGGGGGAATGTTTTCTTTTCTTATCGGGCTTGGGCTGATTTCAGTGTTTGCGGACAGGACCCATACCGGGAAACACATTTTGATGTATGAAAATGCTATTGCCCTCGGCGGAATTCTGTTCAATCTGTTCTTTATCTATCAGATAAAGATACCGGCAGGCAGCTTCCTTCTGGCGCTGTTCGGTCTGTTTTCCGGAATCTTTGTGGGCTGCTGGGCCATGGCGCTTGCAGATATTCTCAATGTATTTCCGATCTTTATCCGGAGGCTGAAAATCATTAAAACCATACCATATATTATCATCGGCCTGTCTCTTGGGAAAACAGCGGGAGCGCTTGTTTATTTTCTGGGAAGATGGGGCGTGTAAGGAGGGATCTGTTTGAAAGAACCGATTAACAGACAACAGGCGAAAAAGCAGAAAAGCTACGAAGAATATGTAAAGCAGAAGACACCGGTGCATAATGTCTGGAAAAACATGTTCCGCGCATTTATCACAGGAGGAACGATCTGTACGATTGGCCAGATCATTTCCAATTATGTGTCCGGCACCGGCATGGACAAGGAGATGACAAGCTGTTATACATCCATGATTCTTGTTCTGTTAAGTGTCGTTTTGACAGGACTGGGACTGTATCCAAAAATCGCGAAATGGGGCGGGGCGGGAGCGCTTGTCCCGATCACCGGATTTGCCAATTCTGTGGCGGCGCCTGCAATCGAATATAAAAAAGAAGGCCAGGTGTTCGGAATCGGATGTAAGATTTTTACTATTGCCGGACCGGTCATTTTGTACGGAATCGTCACGAGCTGGCTGTTTGGACTGATTTACTATTTCCTGCTGAAAGCGGGAATCAGCTGGTAGAGAAAGGTGGGATTGCAGATGAAAAGCGGAATGGCAAAAGGAGCGCAGAGTCTTGGCTTTACAGAGGCGCCCTTCTTGCTGAGCGCGGGAACGATTGTCGGGCAGAAAGAAAGCCAGGGGCCGCTTGGAAAACTGTTCGACGAGCATGGAGAAGACAAGGAAAATCTTTTCGGGAAAGAAACATGGGAGGAGGCAGAAAGCGAAATGCAGAAACGGGCCTGTCTGCGTGCCATACAAAAGGCGCAGATTCCGCAGGAGAAGATCCGCTTTCTGTTCGGCGGCGACCTGTTAAGGCAGGGAACGGCCACCTCCCTTGGAATTGAAAGCCTCCAGATTCCTTTATTCGGACTGTTTGGAGCATGTTCCACATCAGGGGAGGCCATTGCCCTTGGGGCGATGAGCGTGGCAGCCGGATATGCGGACTACGTTCTTGCGGTCACATCCAGCCACTTTGGAAGCGCGGAAAAGGAATTCCGGTTTCCGCTTGGATACGCTTCCCAGAGGCCCCTCTCGGCACAGTGGACGGTAACCGGAAGCGGAGCCTTTGTCATCGGAAAGGAAAAATCGAAGGTGCGGATATCCGGAGTGACAGTTGGGAAAATCGTAGACTACGGGCTGAAAGATTCCCAGAATATGGGAGGATGCATGGCTCCGGCGGCATGTGACACCATTCTGGCAAACAGAAAAGATTTTGGCAGGGAGATGGAAGAGTATGATCAGATCGTCACCGGAGATCTCGGATATATTGGAAGCACGATCCTGTTGGAACTTCTGAAGAAAAACGGAGTGGACATTGAGGAAAGACACATGGACTGCGGGATGAAAATTTTCGATCAGAAGACACAGGATACCCATGCCGGAGGCAGCGGCTGCGGGTGCGCGGCAGTGACACTGGGATCTTATGTTCTTCCGAAAATCATAAAAGGTGAGTGGAAGAAAGTACTCTTTGTCCCGACCGGTGCATTGATGTCAACGGTCAGCTTCAATGAAGGCGAGAGCATTCCGGGCATTGCCCATGGCATTGTGCTGGAACGTGCATGTTGACAAAGGAGGAGAAACGATGGAATATTTTAACGCGTTCTGGGCAGGAGGCCTGATCTGCGCGCTTGTACAGATCCTTCTGGACAGGACAAAACTGATGCCGGGAAGAGTCATGGTGCTTCTTGTAACATCCGGAACTGTGCTGGGATTTCTGGGCGTATATGATCCCCTGATCGAAATGGTCGGCTGCGGGGCAAGCGTTCCGCTTCTTGGATTTGGAAACACTCTGTTTCAGGGAGTCAAAGAGGCCGTCCTGAAAGACGGATTCATCGGGATCTTTGAAGGAGGATTTACCGCAAGCGCGGCAGGAATCTCGGCGGCACTGGTCTTCGGATATCTTGCATCCTGGATTTTTGAACCGAAAATGAAAAAATAACGGAGGGAAGCCCTCCGTTTTACATAATGCAGCCGCTCTTAATCTTCTTCGATGACCTGGATTTCCAGAAAGTCAAAGTCAATACTGTCAATAAAACTGTCCTGGTAAAACCGCGCTTTGGCATGACGCCGGAACTCATTGATATTGCTGTCAAGCCAGATCGGCTGGCTTAAATCAAACTGATAACAGATCTCTTCCAAAGCCCGGAATACTTTATGTGTTCTTGTGTCGGATGAGTCGTCACAGATCACCGTATCTGACAGCATGCGGTTGTTCTTCCATGTCTTTGCCCACAATCGAAACATCCTGAAAACTCCTTTCTCTGTTTGATCATCATACCATTCTATTAAAGAAATGTAAAGTCTGTCCAGGGTTCCTTTACGCACTTTGGAAATCGTGTTACAATACAGAAAACATGCAGGGAGGAGGAAGAAAATGAAAGAACTTCTGGTCGTGATTGATATGCAGAATGACTTTGTGACGGGAAGCCTTGGGACGAAAGAGGCCTGCGGGATTGTGGACAATGTCAAAAACAAGATTGAGGAATATGTAAAGAAAGGGCAGGAGATTGTCTTTACAAGAGATACACATACAGAGCAGTATCCGGAAACTCAGGAGGGACGTCTCCTGCCGGTGGAACACTGTATCAAAGGAAACAAAGGATGGGAGCTGATTCCGGAGATCCGTCCGTATTCGGAAGGCCGCAGTGTCTTTGACAAGACGACATTCGGAAGCGTTCCGCTTGCAGAGTATATCCGGGACGGTGGATTTGATGCCGTGGAGATGATCGGTCTTTGCACAGATATCTGTGTTGTGTCCAATGCCCTCCTGGCAAAAGCGTATGTGCCGGAGCTGCCGGTCCGGGTTGATCCGGCCTGCTGCGCAGGTGTTACACCCGAAAGCCATGAATCGGCATTATGCACAATGAAGATGTGCCAGATTTTAATATAGTAGAGAAAATAATATAGAAAATGTGAAATAAATGACAAACATATAAAAATATGTTATACTATAAAATGGCGCGTAAATGCGGTAAGCATAAAAATGCAGTCTTTTTCGTGAAAGGTGGAAAAGGATGAATGTAAAAAACTATGAAGATGTAGACAGCTGGAAAACCATGATGTTTCTATATAACGCGGCATTAAAAGAAGTAGGCACAAAGCTGGAAATTTTAAATGATGAGTTCCAGCATGTACATCGGTACAATCCGATTGAACATATCAAAAAGAGAATCAAGACACCGGAGAGCATCGTCAAGAAGCTGAAGAGACAGGGACATGAAAGTTCCATTGAAAATATGGTAAAGTATATCAATGACATTGCAGGAGTCAGACTGATCTGCTCGTTCACTTCGGACATCTATCGTCTGGCTGAGATGATCGGCAATCAGAGTGATCTGAAAGTGCTTTCCATCAAGGATTATATCAAGCATCCGAAGGAAAGCGGATACAAAAGTTATCATATGCTGATCTCGGTTCCGATTTTCCTGACGGACAGTGTGGTAGACACGAAGGTAGAGATCCAGATCCGGACGATTGCCATGGACTTCTGGGCCAGTCTGGAGCACAAAATTTACTATAAGTTTGAAGGAAATGCGCCGGAGTATATCAGCAGAGAGCTGAAAGAATGTGCAAAAATGGTATCAGAACTGGACGATAAAATGCTCTCGCTGAATGAAGCGATTCTGAAATGTCTCGAGCAGGCGGAAGAGGAAAGCAGGCAGCTTGAACTTTTAACGGATCGGGACGGGAATCCGATTTTGAATGAATAGAGGAACACTATGAAATCATTAGTAATTGCAGAAAAGCCATCTGTGGCAAGAGACATTGCCAGGGTACTGAAATGTAAGAAAAACGGACAGGGAACCATCGAGGGAGAACGGTATATTGTCACCTGGGGGCTTGGCCATCTTGTGACACTTGCTGATCCGGAAGAATATAAGCCGGAATGGAAAGAGTGGAAGATGGATGTGCTTCCGATGATGCCGAAGACATGGAAGCTTTCCGTGATCCGCCAGACAGCAAAGCAGTACAATGCGGTAAAGAGCCAGATACACAGAAAGGATGTCGGAGAGATCATTATTGCCACGGACGCAGGAAGGGAAGGAGAGCTGGTGGCAAGATGGATTCTTGAAAAGGCAGGAAATCAGAAACCGGTGAAGCGGCTCTGGATTTCCTCCGTGACGGACCGGGCCATCCGGGAAGGATTTGGACGTCTCCGTGACGGAAGAGACTATCAGAATCTCTATGATGCTGCCCGGTCCCGCGCAAAGGCGGACTGGCTTGTAGGAATCAATGCGACCCGGGCGCTGACATGCAAATATAACGCAAAGCTGACCTGCGGGCGGGTGCAGACACCGACCCTTGCGCTGATCGCAAACAGGGAGGATGAGATTCGTTCTTTCCGGCCGAAGCCGTATTATGGACTGAAAGTTTATGCGGACGGGATCTGCTTTACCTGGCAGGATGGAAAGTCCGGCAGTACGAGATCCTTTGATCCGGAGCGGATCCGTCGGATTTCCGAAGAGATCCGGGGAGAACGGCTGGTGCTGGACAGCGTGGAGAAAAAATCCAGAAAGACGTATGCACCGGGACTTTATGATCTGACGGAGCTTCAAAGAGAGGCGAACCGTCGTTTCGGATATTCTGCCAAAGAGACTCTCAATATTATGCAGAGATTATATGAACATCACAAAGTGCTGACCTATCCGCGGACAGACTCCAGATATCTGAGTTCAGACATCGTACCGACCTTAAAAGAACGGATCGAGGCATGCCAGACCGGGCCGTACCGGGCGCTGGCACGTGCTCTTCATGGAAAGCAGTTTACAGCGGACAAGCGGTTTGTGGATGACAGCAAAGTCAGTGACCATCACGCGATTATCCCGACAGAACAGTACGTGGATCTGACTCATATGACTTCGGAGGAGCGTAAGATCTATGATCTTGTCGTACGCAGATTTCTGGCGGTGCTCTATCCGCCGGCTGAATTTGAGCAGATCAGCGTCAAGGCATCGGTCAAAGGAGAACACTTTGCGGCAAAAGGCGAGACGATCCGGGAAGCCGGATGGAGAGCCGTATATGACAGTGATATCGAAGAAGAAGACGAAGATGACAGTCTGAAAAATCAGATTCTGCCGGAACTGAAGAAAGGGCAGAGCCTGCCTGTCAAAAAGCTGGAAGTGACGGAAGGAAAGACAAAACCTCCGGCACACTATACCGAGGCAACTCTTCTTACCTCCATGGAAAAAGGCGGGCTTGGAACCGTTGCCACAAGGGCGGATATCATTGAAAAGCTGTTCAATACTTTTTATATGGAGAAAAAAGGGAACGATCTTCTGATTACCTCCAAGGGCCGTCAGCTTCTGGAACTTGTTCCGTCAGATCTGAAAAAGCCGGAGCTGACAGCCAGATGGGAGAAGGAACTGCAGAAAATTTCGGACGGCAGGCAAAAAGAGAAGACGTTCATGAAAGAGATTGAGCAGTATACCAACAATGTGATGCAGGACATCCGTACAAGCGAAGCGACCTTCCGGCATGACAATCTGACAAACCGGAAATGTCCGCGGTGCGGAAAACGGATGCTGGCAGTCAATGGAAAGAACAGTAAACTGCTCGTCTGCCAGGACAGGGAGTGCGGATATCGTGAGACGGTTTCGCGGACAACCAATGCCAGATGTCCGGTCTGCCATAAACGGATGGAGCTTGTCGGAAAAGGAGAGGACCAGACTTTTGTCTGTGCCTGCGGCCATAAAGAAAAGATGGCGGCCTTTGAGGCAAGAAGAAAGCGGGAAGGAAAAGATGTCAGCAGACAGGATGTCAGACGTTACATGAAACAGCAGCAAAAAGAAGCAGAGCAGCCGCTGAACAACGCGTTTGCGGAAGCTCTGGCAAAGATGAAGATAGAATAAACCGAACAGGAACGGACGTTTCAGTAAGTACCGAACTCGTCCAGATAGAGGTCGATCTTTTTGAGCTTGCGCTCGATGGATCGGCCTTTGCATTTCCTGCTGATGGTATTTAAAAGCACCTCTGTCAGAAACTGGGCGGCACTTAGAGAATTAAAGAAAGAAGTGCTGTTGACCGGAATGGTAAACAGAATGTCGGCATATTCACTTAACAGGGCGCTTGGCTTGTCGGTAAAGAGAATCACTTTTGCGCCTGCGGATTTAGCAAGTTTCAGGGCCAGTTCGTCTATGGAGGAGTAGCGCGGGAAACTGAAAACGATCACGCAGTCGTCGGACGAAATGTCCGCCATCAGGTCAAAAGGACTGACCGATGCGGAGGCGGTATGGATGACGTGATCGGTCATGTGGTGAAGATACAGATTCAGATAGACACCAAGACAGGCATTCCCGCGGGAAGCAACAATGTATTTCCGGCCGGAAGCAAGAATCAGATCCGCAGCTGCATCCAGCGTCTCCGGACGGTTGGAGGCAAGGGCCTGCTCCAGATTGCCTAATGTATTCTGATATTCATTTGCAAGAATATCGGACGGAAGATCAAGCCGGGAAAGGGCGGCGGCACGGTCGGAAGGGACAGGGAGCCGGTCCGAGATCCGGAAGAGATCACCGTGGTATTCTTTCCGCAGCGCGTTTTGAAAATCGGTGTAGCCGGAAAAGCCAAGAGCCCGGCAGAACCGGATCACAGAAGGCTCACTGATGCCAAGTTTTTCCGCCAGCTTGGTGGAACTCATAAAACAGACCTCTACTGCATGGTCTAATACGAATGATGCGAGGGCCGACTGCACCCGCGTTAATTTTTGGTTTTGAATGAAATTCTGGATTGCTTTCATAGAGATCCTCTTTTCTGTTTGATATAGCTTGATTTAATCACAAATATCTGCAAAAGGCAAGCATGAGGGAGAAATATGCAATAATTTAAAAATTAACAATTATTGCAAATGCAATTCCGATGTTGTATCATGAATTTAGAGAAATGTAGAAAACGATACAAAGAGAATCGAAAAATTAGGCGATTCTACAAAATGAAATGAAGGAGGGCAAACGATGAAAATCGGATGTGTGAAGGAAATCAAGAACAGAGAGTACCGTGTAGGACTTATTCCGGACAATGCAAAAAGCTATGTAAACGCAGGACATGAAGTATGGATTGAAAAAGGAGCAGGACTTGGATCCGGTTTTACGGATGCGGAATATGAAAAAGCCGGAGCAAAGCTTGTAGATACAGCAAAAGAAGTATGGGACGGCGTGGATATGATGGTTAAGGTCAAAGAGCCTCTTCCGGAAGAGTACGGCTATTTCAGAAAAGATCTCGTTTTATTCACCTATCTCCATCTGGCGGCAGACAAACCACTGACTGATGCGATGCTTGCATCCGGCATGAAAGGATTTGCCTATGAGACACTGATCGAACGGGACGGAAGTATTCCGCTTCTGGCGCCGATGAGCCAGATTGCCGGAAGACTCAGCATCCAGGAGGGAGCAAAGTACCTGGAAAAGACATTCGGAGGATCCGGAGTTCTTTTATCCGGTGTTCCTGGAACACCAAAGGCCAATATCGTCATTATCGGAGGCGGATCCGTGGGAACCAACGCCTGCAAGATTGCGGTCGGAATGGGCGCCAATGTGACGATTCTTGATATCAGCCTTCCAAGACTTGCGTACCTGGATGATATTTTCGGCGCAAGGATCCAGACACTGGTAAGCACGGACACCAATATTGAAAATGCAGTCAAGGAAGCGGATCTCGTGATCGGAAGCGTACTGATCCCGGGGAAAGCGGCGCCGAAGCTGATGAAGAAAGCTTATTTAAAAGAGATGAAGCCGGGCAGCGTGATTGTGGACGTTGCGGTAGACCAGGGCGGATGCTGCGAAACGACGAAGGTTACATACCATGACGATCCGATCTATGAAGTGGACGGAATCATCCATTACTGTGTCGGAAATATGCCGGGAGCGGTACCGAGAACATCTACCATCGCTCTGACCAATGCAACACTGCGCTATGGACTTGCCATTGCGGAGCACGGACTGGAAGAAGCGTGCAGGAAGAATCCTGTCATGATCTCCGGCGTCAATACCTATGATGGAAAACTGACTTGTAAAAATGTGGCAGAAAGCTTCCAGATGGAATATACTGATCTGCAAAGTCTTCTGTAAAAGGAAATATTAAAAAAGAATGAATGCCGGCTTTCGGACCTTCAGAATATCTTCAGTTTCTAAAGAATATCTTTCGTTGAAGAAATATGAGGACAGTGCTAAAATTACCTCATACCAGAACGAAGGAGGGATATTTATGAAAAGAACTCTGGGAACGAAGGCCGGTTTTGGGATTGGAGCATTACTGGATAGACTGCACAAACATTTTGAGCAGGATCCGAACGGACGCGATCCGGATGAGATAGATATGATTATTGTGACAGGGGACGGCGTTATCGTGAACGATTCCTACTATAATAAAGAGCAGATTAAAGAACTGGTTCAGGAAGCCCTGGATACAAAAGGACGAAAAAGAAGAGTCCGAATTGAAAGGACAGGAGTGCTCTCATGCTGGATTCCTGAAGTCGGGAAAGCGGTACAGAGAAGCGATGGATCCATTGAGATCGGCGGCATAGAGATTCAGAAAAGATCCTGGCTTCATCACGAAATAGAAAAGCTGTTTGCGGAGGAATGTCCGGCGTAAGATAGAAAGAAAAAGAGCTCTGAAAAATGTTAATAATTTTTCGGAGCTCGTTTTTTGTGTCCTTTTATAACCGTTTTTCGAAGTTTCCTTCCACCGAACAGCCTTCGGTAAAGATCATAAAGGCGTTCGGGTCAATGCCCTGGACAATCCGGCGGATCTGGTTCACTTCGTATTTGGAAATCATGACGAAGAGAATATAGGATGTTTCGTTCGTGTAGGCACCGGCCCCCTCCCAGTTGGTGACGCCGCGGCCCGTCTCTTCCATGATCGCCTTGGAAATCCCAAGCTTTTTCGTGAAGATCATGACGCTCATATTGATGTTCTGGATATGGATCCGGTCACATGCTACGGAAGAAATGACTCCGTAGATCAGGGAATAGATCACGGTTTCCAGATTGAACATCAGAAGACAGATCCCGTACACAAAGACATTGATAATAGTTGCCATCTTGCCGACACTGAAATTGCGAAACTTCTTTGTAAAATAAAGGCCAAGGATGTCCTGGCCGCCGCCGGAACTGCCGCCGCGCAGTACCAGCCCGGTTCCAAATCCGGCCACCAGACCTCCGATGACACAGGAAGTCAGACGGTCATCGATGAGAGAGCGTTCCGGAACCGGGATAAAAGTAAGGGCTGCGGTTTCTACAATGACGGTGACAACGGTACGGAAAAAGAATCCGCGTCCCATTTTGCTCCACGCCAGATACAGAAGAGGCAGGTTTACGATAAAATAAATGATACCTGCGATATCGGTCTGGCCGAAAGAAAGATGCAGAGCCGAAGTTAAAAAGGTACGAATCAACTGAGCAATTCCCATGAAACCGCCGTTGTACAAGTCAAGCGGTGTAATAAACAGATTGACACCGGCTGCGAAAAGCACCCCGCCGCATACGGAGTAAAGCAGGCCTGTGATCTGTTTTTTCTGATCTGATTTTACTGACATTTCTTTTCCCCTTCCTACTGATATAAAATCCACATTCCTTCTATAATAAAGAAATGGTTCAGTACATTTTGCACTCATTCTATCATTCTGTAATCGGAGTGGCAAGTATTGTTTGAAATATAACAATAAAATTCATGTAAAATTCTCGGATGGAAGAAAAGTGATTTTACAATTTCTTCATATAAAAAACTAATTTTCCGTTTCTGGAATGAAAAATCAAGAAAGGGAGAAGATATTTTACATAGATTTAACCGTTTATTTTTAACAGATTTAACATTCGTGCTTTATGATAGGCACTGTCGACAAGGAAACAAGAAAAAATGTAAAATATGAAATCAGGGAGAGAAAAAATATGAAATTCAGAAAAGTTACAGCAATTATTGGAGCAGCAGTTATGATGATGTCTCTTGCAGCATGCGGAAGCAGCAATGACGGAGGAAGCAGCGACGGCGGAGACGGCGGATCTTCTTCAGGCGGAAGCATCAACGTTATTTCCCGTGAGGACGGTTCCGGAACAAGAGGAGCTTTCGTAGAACTCTTCGGTGTAGAAGAAGAAGTAGACGGAGAAAAAGTTGATAATACAACAACAGATGCAACCGTTACAAACAATACATCTGTTATGCTTTCCACAGTAGCACAGGATCCAAACGCAATCGGATATGTTTCACTCGGATCTCTGAGCGATGATGTAAAAGCAGTGAAGATCGATGGAGCAGAAGCAACAGCAGAGAACATCGAAAGCGGTACTTACAAAGTGTCCCGTCCGTTCAACATCGTAACAAAAGATGGACTCAGCGATGTAGCACAGGATTTCATCAACTTCATCATGAGCACACAGGGACAGGAAGTAGTTGCTGATGAAGGATATATTCCGGTAGATACAACAACAGAGTATGCAGCTTCCGGATTAAGCGGAACAGTTACAGTATCCGGATCTTCTTCCGTATCTCCGGTAATGGAAAAACTTTCTGAAGCATATCAGGAACTGAATGCAGATGTTAAAGTTGAACTTCAGACAAGTGACTCTACAACAGGTGTATCCAATGCGGTAGAAGGAATCAGCGATATCGGTATGGCATCCCGTGAACTGAAAGATTCTGAAACATCTCAGGGTGTAACAGCAACAGTTATCGCAACAGATGGTATCGCAGTCATCGTAAGCAACGACAACAGCGTAGATGAGCTTACAACAGATCAGGTAAAACAGATTTTCACAGGTGAAATCACTTCTTGGGATGAGGTAACAGAGTAATTATGAAAGATTGGAAGGAAAAAGGCATGCAGGGAGTATTCTTCCTTGCTGCCTGTGCTTCCGTTTTAGCGGTAGCACTGATTTGTATTTTCTTGTTCGCAAATGGTATCCCGGCCATGTCAGAGATCGGAATCTTTGACTTCCTGCTTGGGGAAGAGTGGAGACCGAGCAATAATATTTACGGCATTCTTCCGATGATCATGGGAAGTATTTATGTAACAGCGGGAGCCATCGTGATTGGTGTGCCGATTGGTATTTTTACATCCGTATTTATGGCACATTACTGTCCGAAAAAGATTTATCCGTTTTTAAAATCAGCGACAGAGCTTCTGGCAGGAATTCCGTCTGTTGTATACGGTTTCTTCGGTCTGGTTGTGATCGTACCGATGATCAGAAATTATACTGCAGCACAGGGAATAGGCGGAAACGGACAGACGATGCTGACAGCATCCATTATTCTTGGAATTATGATTCTGCCGACCATCATCGGGGTTACAGAATCCGCGATGAGAAGTGTGCCGGATCAGTATTATGAGGGATCTCTCGCGCTTGGAGCAACAAAGGAGAGAACGATCTTCCGTATCGTAATCCCGGCTGCCAAATCCGGTGTGATCGCCGGTATTGTCCTCGGTATCGGACGTGCGATCGGTGAGACGATGGCGGTTATCATGGTAGCAGGAAACCAGCCGAGAATGCCGCAGGGTATTCTGGAAGGTGTGCGTACGATGACAACAAACATCGTAATGGAGATGGGATATGCAGCAGATCTTCACAGAGAAGCGCTGATTGCGACAGCAGTTGTGCTGTTTGTATTCATTCTTATTATCAATGCGTGTGTATCATTATTGAACAGGAGGAGCGAACATGACTAAAGGCAGAAAAATAGAAAGTATCATTTTAAGGGTACTGATTTATGCGGCAGCCGCAATTACATTTGCGGTACTTCTGTTCCTCCTTGCGTATATTCTGATCAACGGAGTTCCGAATATCAAACCTTCTTTATTTTCACTGGAATATAATACGGAAAATGCATCTTTGATGCCGGCCCTGATCAATACTGTCATCATGACGTTGCTGTCACTGGTGATCGCGATTCCGTTTGGAATCTTTTCCGCGATTTTCCTGGTGGAATATGCGAAAAAAGGAAACAGGTTTGTCGGAATCATCCGTCTGACAACCGAGACATTACAGGGAATTCCATCCATCGTATATGGACTTTTCGGTATGCTGTTTTTCGTTACGGCTCTCGGATGGGGATATTCCATCCTGGCAGGTGCATTTACCATGTCTATCATGATCCTGCCTTTGATTATGAGAACGACAGAAGAAGCATTAAAAGCAGTACCTGATACATACAGGGAAGGAAGCTTTGGACTTGGTGCAGGAAAGCTCCGGACAATTTTCAGGATTGTACTTCCGGCAGCGGTTCCTGGAATCATGGCAGGAGTGATCCTGGCAATCGGAAGAATTATGGGAGAAACTGCGGCGCTCATGTACACGGCAGGAACGGTACCGGATATTGCGGCAACACCGATGTCTTCCGGACGTACGCTGGCTGTTCACATGTACAACCTGTCAAGTGAAGGTCTTTACATGGATCAGGCATACGCGACGGCAGTTATCTTATTGGTAGTGGTAGTAGCAATGAATGCATTATCTGCATTTGCGGCCAGAAAACTTACAAAGGGGACACGGTAATGGGCAAAATAGATATTAAAGATATGGATTTGTTTTACGGCTCTTTCCAGGCACTGAAAAATGTCAACCTGGAGATCGAGCCGAATAAGATTACAGCGTTCATCGGACCTAGCGGATGTGGAAAATCTACACTCCTGAAGTCACTGAACAGAATGAACGATCTGGTGGAAGGATGCCGGATTGATGGTAAAATCCTTCTGGACGGAGATGATATTTATGCAAAATCAATGGATGTAAACACACTTCGGAAACGTGTTGGAATGGTATTCCAGAAACCGAACCCGTTCCCGATGAGCATCTATGACAATGTGGCTTACGGACCGCGTACACACGGAATCCGTTCCAAAGCAAAACTCGATGAGATTGTAGAGCGTTCTTTAAGAAACGCGGCAATCTGGGATGAAGTAAAAGACAGACTGAAAAAGAGCGCCCTTGGCATGTCCGGAGGACAGCAGCAGAGGCTTTGCATCGCAAGAGCGCTGGCAGTAGAACCGGAAGTGCTTCTGATGGATGAACCGACCTCCGCGCTGGACCCGATTTCTACTTCCAAGATTGAAGACCTTGCAGCAGATCTGAAAAAAGATTATACTATTGTTATGGTAACACATAATATGCAGCAGGCAGTACGAATTTCCGATAATACAGCATTTTTCCTGCTTGGAGAAATGATTGAGTACAATAATACGGAAAAATTATTCTCTATACCATCAGATAAGAGAACAGAAGATTATATCACAGGGAGGTTCGGCTAAATATGAGAAACAAATTCGATATGCAGCTTGACTCATTAAAAGAGCAGCTCACAACAATGGGCGAGCTCTGCGAGGTCGCAATCACAAAAGCGACAGAAGCGATTCTGGAAGGAAAAGAAGAGCAGGCAAGAGAAGTCATTCAGGCTGACGAGGAGATCGACCAGGCGGAAAAAGACATTGAGAGACTTTGTCTGAGACTGCTCCTTCAGCAGCAGCCGGTGGCGAAGGATCTACGCCAGATTTCAGCGGCTCTGAAGATGATTACGGATATGGAACGTATCGGAGATCAGGCTTCCGATATCGCAGAGATTCTGCTTTCCACAGATCTGAAAGTGGAAAAAAACAATAAAGACATTGGCGTGATGGCACAGGCAGCGGCTAAAATGGTCAGAGAAAGTGTTCGTGCATACGTAGAACAGAATATGATGCTGGCCAAAAAGGTTATGACCGCGGATGATGAAGTAGACAGACTTTTTGACAAGATCAGACAGGAAATCATCGATTATATTGCCAAAGAAGGCGGCGATGGAGGCGAAGCAGCAGTAGATCTTATCATGGTTGCAAAATATCTGGAAAGAATCGGAGACCATGCAACCAATATTGCAGAATGGGTAGAGTTTTCCATCACCGGAAATCACCGCATTGCCACAGAAGTTCATGAAAACAGAAATTCAGGAGAAACGAAATGATTTTTTGTGTAGAAGACGACAGGAATATTAGAGAACTGGTAGTATACACATTATCAAGTACAGGCATGGAAGCGGAAGGATTTGAAGACGGCGAAGTGTTTTTTAAAGCTTTGGCAGAACGGCTGCCAGAGCTTATTTTACTTGATATTATGCTGCCGGGAGAGGATGGCATGGCCATTCTCAAAAAGCTGAAAAACAATAAAAAGACGAAAGACATTCCGGTCATCATGGTGACGGCGAAAGGAACAGAGTACGACAAGGTTTCAGGGCTTGACGCCGGTGCGGATGATTATGTGACAAAACCGTTTGGAATGATGGAACTTGTTTCCAGAATCAAGGCGGTCCTGCGGCGCACGAAGAAAAAAGAAGAGATCGAAGTACTCAAGGCAGGCCCGATTGTACTGAATGAAAAGAAGCATGAGGTCCTTGTAGACGGAGCACATGTCAGCCTGACGCTGAAAGAATACGAGATGCTCAAGAGACTGATGCACAATAAAGGAATTGTCCTTACACGGGACCGGCTTCTTGAGGAAATCTGGGGATATGATTTCGACGGCGAGACACGTACAGTTGACGTACATATCCGGACGCTGCGCCAGAAGCTTGGAAAAGCGGGAGAGGAAATCGAGACTGTACGCGGTGTCGGTTACCGGATCACGGAGGACCAGGAGGAAGTATGAGAAACAAGATCCAGAGAAATATGGTGTTTGTCATTGTTCTTACGCTCCTGACATCATATGCATTTATTATCGGGATTGTCTACAACCAGACATACCGGATCATGCAGCAGGACGCAAGGCAGGAGGCTTCCTACATCAAGGAAGCCATCAATCTGCTGGGAAGTGATTATCTGCAGGAAATGGATGATGTCAATAGCGACACGAGGGTAACACAGATCGACCAGAACGGGAAAGTACTGTATGATTCCCACGGAATTGACAGCAAGGACGAGAATCATGCCCGGCGAAAAGAAGTCATGGAAGCACTTGAGAATGGAACAGGACAGGACAAACGGGTCTCAGAGACGGTAGGGCAGGAGCTGTTTTATTATGCCACGCTTCTCGATGACGGGACGGTTCTTCGTGTCGCGAAGTCCATGGACGGCGTAAGCAGTACGGCAGTAAGGATTCTTCCTTACATGTTCGGCATCGGTCTGATCCTTGTGATTGTTGCGTGGAGACTTTCCAAGTGGGTGGCAAACCGGCTCGTTCAGCCGATTAATGAGCTGGATCTGGAACATCCGATCGATAACGATGTATACGAAGAGCTGACGCCGCTTCTGCTCAGCATGGAAAACCAGAAGAAAGAAAAAGAGAAAAATGAGCAGATGCGTAAAGAGTTTTCGGCCAATGTTTCCCATGAGCTGAAAACTCCGCTGACATCCATATCTGGTTATGCGGAGATTATGAAAAGCGGGCTTGTAAAGCAGGAGGATGTGCCGGGATTTGCCGAACGCATTTATAAAGAGGCAAGCCGTCTGATTGTGCTTGTGGAGGATATCATCAAGCTTTCCAAACTGGATGAAGGCGGTGTGGGACTGGGAAAAGAAAAAGTGGATCTCTACAGTATCTGCGAGGACGTTCTGATCCGTCTGGAAAATATGGCCAACCGTCATCATGTTTCGATGGAACTGAGCGGGGAGAAAGTGGAATATGAAGGAGTTTACCGGGTTCTGGATGAGATGGTCTGGAATCTGTGTGAAAATGCAGTCAAATATAATAAGCCGGGCGGACATGTACATGTCTGGGTCGGCAATACATTAAGCGGCCCGAAGATTATTGTGAAAGATACCGGAATCGGAATTCCGAAAGAAGAACAGGAACGGATCTTCGAACGCTTCTACCGTGTGGATAAGAGCCACTCCAAGGAGACGGGAGGTACAGGACTTGGCCTGTCCATCGTCAAGCATGGAGCGGTCATCCATAACATTCAAATCCGGACTGACAGTGAGGTTGGAAAAGGAACCGCGATTACTCTTTCCTTTTCAAAAGGCAATTCAGCGTCAGCGACTGAAGAGCAGTAAAGCCGATCCCGGTCAGAACGGATGTAATTCCATAAGAGAGAAGTCCGAAAAGCAGTACGCACGTATTGATGAGATACATGGTAAGTGCGATATTGATTTTCGGATTTTTTTTGTTCAGAATCAATGCAATGACATCAAAGCCTACAGCAGTGGATTCGGAACTGATGCAGAAATAATATCCGGTGCCGACAAGGAATCCGGCCAGAACCATGCCGATGACCGGATGAACTAGGATTGCATATCCCAGACCGTGCAGGACGGAAAACAGGATGAGATAACAGAAACAGCTGAATACGGTTCCTGTGAAAAATTTCTTTCCAAGAAAGATATAGCATAAGATCAAAAGCAGGATCGTAAAGAAATCTACAAGGTAAGTCAGATCAATGGAAAGCAGATTGCCAAGAATCATGGAAAAACTTGTAACGCCCCCGTTTACGATCTCGTTTGGTACGGTAATAAAGGCATATGCTCCGGTAATCAGAAAATTGCCCAGAATGATTTTCAGACAGCGTGCTATGCTTTGACGTGTAACTGACAGTTTCATAACTTTTTCTTCCATTCTTCAAAAATAGTACGGTAGCGGGAAGCAAACATACTTCCCTTTTGCCATATGAGAGTAAAATCATGCGTGATAGAGAAATTTTCCGGCGTGACGTCAAACAGTATGCCGTTTTTCAGCTCTTCTTCAGCAGCGGAACGGTACAAAAATGTAATGCCAAGACCGGCTGAGACAACCGCTTTCAATGCCGGAATATTCCCGATTTCGGAAACACCGGAAAAATCGTGAATGGAAAGATTACGGGCTTCCAGATGTTTTTCAAGGATCTCCCTTGTACCGGATCCGGGCTCCCGGACAATCAGCTTCTGATCAAGAAGCTCCGAAAGAGAGCGGGGACGGCAGTCTTCAAAAAGCGGTGTTCCTGCAACGGCAATATACGGTTCCGAGGAAAACGTCAGATAGTCATACTGGGTCTTGTCAAAATAGCCTTCTACGATCGCAAAATCAATCTCTCCGTCCGAGATGCGGTCGAGGAGTTCGTGAGTGTTTGCCGTGATCATGGTCAGGACAGTATCCGGATGCCGTGTCTGGTATTCGATCAGAAAACGCGGCATGACATATTCACCGATTGTAAGAGTCGCGCCAAAGATCAGGGCCGGCTTTTTTTTCTGCATGGAAAGGAGCTGCTCTTTCAGATAGACCTGGTCATGGCTCAATGTCGTAAAGGCGTGGAGCAGGTATTCCCCGGCTTCGGTCAGAACCGGCTTTTTTCCCTGAAATGTAAAAAGACGGGTCTGATAGTATTCCTCAATATAGCGGATATGCTGCGAGACAGCAGGCTGCGTGATATGAAGCGCCTCGGCGGCTTTTGTAAAATTCATATATTTACAGACTTCCAAAAATGTATAAATACGAAAATCCAGCATAAGAATGCCTCCTTTTCCTAATCATAACATATGTTTATGCATAAATAAATATATATAATTTTTCATGATTCATTTCCTTTGATATGATACTTCCAGAAATAAAAGAGAGGAGATAACCATGAAAACAATTCAGGAAACTTATAAAGGTATTTTGTTCTGTCTGCTGATCTCCATTCCGGCGTTCCTGCTTGGAAAACAGTTTGAGGTAGTCGGCGGGCCGGTGTTTGCGATTTTGATCGGGATGTGTCTTGCCCTGGTCGTGAAAAAAAGCGAGCCCCTTCAGCCGGGGATCAAATTTACATCCAAAAAGATTTTACAGTACGCGGTGATTCTGCTTGGATTCGGCATGAATCTGACGGATATTCTGGAGAAAGGACGCCAGTCTCTTCCAATTATCATTGCGACGATCTCCACCTCACTTGTGATTGCCTTTGTACTTCACAAGGTCATGCGGATTCCATCCAAAATCTCGACGCTGGTCGGGGTGGGGTCCAGTATCTGCGGTGGTTCGGCCATTGCGGCGACGGCACCGGTCATTGATGCGGACGATGAGGAGATTGCCCAGTCGATCTCTGTTATTTTTCTCTTCAATGTGATCGCGGCGCTGATCTTTCCGAAACTCGGAGCCGTTCTGGGACTGAGCAATGAGGGGTTCGGTCTTTTTGCCGGAACGGCGGTCAATGACACCTCTTCCGTGACGGCGGCGGCAGCGGCATGGGATGGAATTCACGGCAGCAATACGCTGGATGCGGCGACGATTGTCAAATTGACAAGGACTCTTGCGATCATTCCAATCACACTGGTTCTCTCCATCTGGCAGATGCGAAAGGCAAAGAAAAACGGAGAGCAGGCAGGCGGAACCTTTGATCTGAAAAAGATCTTTCCGTTTTTTATCCTGTTTTTCGTGCTCGCTTCTATCATTACAACAGTATTTTCCCTTCCGGTGACAGTGACTGCACCGATTAAAGAGCTGAGTAAGTTCTTTATTATTATGGCAATGGCGGCCATCGGGTTTAATACGAATCTGGTGAAGCTGGTCAAGACAGGCGGGAAACCGATTTTCATGGGACTTTGCTGCTGGATCGGAATAGCGGGAGTGAGCCTTCTGATACAGCATTTTCTGGGAATCTGGTAAATGCGTAAAAGAAAACTTCGGAGCATATACTATAAGAACAATAGATGCTCCGGAGTTTTTTTATGTCTTTTCAGAAAAAAGCATGGAAGAAATACATCCTTTTTGCCGCGGCAGCCTGTTTCCTGCTGTCGGGCGGAATCTGGTATGTAAAAGAATACACCACTGTCGGAAACAGCGTAAACGGTCATGAAATGCCGGTCTGTTCTGTGGAGACGGATGAAAAACAGGCGGCCCTGACCTTTGAGACTGCCTGGGGAGACAAAAAGACCGGGGAGATCCTGGACATATTAAAAGAAGAGAAGATACGCGCCACCTTTTTTGTGACTGCCGGATGGATGCGGGAGCATCCGGATCTGGTCGGAAGAATGAAAGCGGAAGGACATGACATCGGAACGATGGGAGTCCGCCATGAAAATCTGTCGGAACAGACATCCGCGGAAATCAGGGCAGAACTGCAGGAAGCAGAACATACCGCTAAAGAGGAAGGGATTTCCATGGAACTTTTCCGCCCTCCCTATGGACGATACAGCGACACACTGATCCGGACTGCTGCGGAGGAAGGGTTTTTTACGATCTGTTGGTCAATCGATTCACGGGACTGGAAAAACTATGGGAAAAGAAGTCTGATCAAGGAAGTGGTCGAAAGTGAAGAGCTCCGGAATGGAGCCATTATCCGTCTGAACAGCGAAGCAAAATTTACAAAAGGTGCATTAAAAGAACTGATCGAAAACATAGAGGAAAAGTCATATGAGATTGTTCCGGTTTCGGAGATGATACTAAGAGACAATTATCACATGGATGTAAAAGGAAGACAGATCCCAAGGATGACATAAAATGCCGCTTTTCTTCATACAATACCAGAAAACAACAGGAGGAATTTGTGCAGATGCATTTTGTAAAAATGGAGGGATGCGGCAATGATTATATCTACGTGGATCAGGAAAAAGAGCAGATCGTAAATCCGCAGACCCTGGCGAGAAAAATCAGTGACCGCCATTTTGGCGTTGGAGCGGACGGAATGATTCTGATCTGTCCGTCCGATACGGCAGACTGCCGGATGGAAATGTATAATGCGGATGGGTCCAGAGGAAAAATGTGTGGAAACGGTGTCCGCTGTGTGGCAAAATATCTCTATGATTATAAAAAGATACGAAAAGAGGAGATTGCGGTAGAGACCGACAGTGGAATCCATACGGTCCGGATTCTGGAAGATTCCGGAAAGGCTACAGTGGCCATGGGCACCCCGGTTATTGAGGAGGAGCCTTACGTGATCTCGATGGAAGGACAGAAGACGGAGATGATGATTGTCTCCATGGGAAATCCCCATGCAGTCATTTTCATGGAGCCGGAGGAGGGAAGCTGGAAAACATGGAATATGAAAAAGGCGGAAGCTGTCAGTACCCATTCGGACTTTCCGGACGGGATTAATGTAGAGCTGGTGCAGGTATATTCCGAGACCGGTATGAAAATCCGCGTATGGGAGAGAGGAAGTAAGGAGACCCTTTCCTGCGGAAGCGGAGCCTGTGCCGCGGCAGCGGCGGCCATCCGGAGCGGAAGAACAAAACAGAAAGTGAATATTGAAATGCCGGGAGGTATGATGGAAGTAGAATGGGACAGTGACGGGCAGATGTATCTGACCGGAGGATGCCGTTTTGTATGTGAAGGGGAGTACCCCGGAAGTGTCGGATAGATAAAAAAATAAGCGTAGTACGAAATTGTACTACGGATCTGAAAAATCTCCTTTACGTGTTTCGTGAAATGTGTTATGATAGACGCGGCATGAGTTTAATACACTAAAGAAATAAAGAGAAGGAGACAGGGTATGTTTAAAATTAATGAAAATTATCTGAAACTTCCAGGAAGCTATCTCTTTTCAAATATTGCAAAAAAGGTAGCGGCATATACCGAAGCAAATCCGGACAAATCTATCATTCGGCTTGGAATCGGTGACGTGACACAGCCGCTGGCACCGGCGATTATCGATGCGCTTCACAGCGCGGTGGATGAAATGGCGCACGCAGAGACATTCCACGGATATGCCCCGGATCTTGGATACGAGTTCCTGAGAAGTGCAATGGCAAAGAATGATTATGAGGCAAGAGGCTGTGAGATCTACGCAGACGAAATCTTTATCTCCGACGGAGCAAAGGGAGATTCCGGAAACATTCAGGAGATCTTTGACCAGGACAATAAAATCGCTGTCTGCGATCCGGTATACCCGGTATATGTGGATACGAACGTCATGGCAGGACGTACCGGTACCTATGATCCGAAGTCCGAAATCTGGAGCGATGTGATCTACATGCCGTGTACGGCAGAAAACGGATTTGTGCCGGAGCTTCCAAAGGAAGTGCCGGATCTGATTTATCTGTGCTTCCCGAACAATCCGACAGGATCTGCCATCACAAAAGACCAGCTTCAGGTGTGGGTAGATTACGCAAATAAAAACGGATCCGTCATCATTTATGATGCAGCATACGAGGCATATATTTCCGAGGAAAACGTACCGCACACGATTTACGAGTGTGAAGGCGCAAGAACCTGTGCCATCGAGCTTCGCAGCTTTTCCAAAAATGCCGGATTTACAGGAGTGCGTCTCGGCGCAACAGTGATCCCGAAGGATCTCAAATGCGGCGACGTGATGCTTCACTCCCTTTGGGCAAGACGTCACGGAACCAAGTACAACGGGGCTCCGTACATCGTACAGAAAGCAGGAGAAGCAGTGTATTCCGAGGCAGGAAAAGCACAGTTAAAAGAGCAGATTGCCTACTACATGAGAAACGCAAAGACAATCTATGACGGGCTGAAAGACGCAGGCTATACTGTATCCGGAGGCGTAAATTCGCCGTATATCTGGCTGAAGACACCGGACAACATGACGTCCTGGGAGTTCTTTGATTATCTGCTTGCACAGGCAGGCGTTGTAGGAACACCGGGATCCGGATTCGGACCAAGCGGAGAAGGATATTTCCGTCTGACTGCATTCGGTACTTACGAAAATACAAAGGCGGCAGTAGAGAGGATCAAAAATCTGTAGGACGCTCCGGAAAGCGAAAAAGCAGGCCGAAAGAATCAGGTGAAAAATAAAAGCATCAAAAAAGGACATCTCCGAAAAACGGGGATGTCCTTTCAGGTGACAAGAAGCTGAAGTTCTGTGATGTGTTCATCCGGGTCCGCAGACTGATGGATATCAACCCAGAGCAGCTCAAGAAACCATGGCCCGGCCGTAAGTCCATGCTCCTGGGCGTAGGAGAGCAGTTTCGGGATGCCTTCGGCATTGTGGACGGTGCTTCCATGGTAGCTGTAGGAAAGATAACGTCCTTCCGGCAAGGTATCCGGACCGTCCTCGGCAATGAGAAATACTCCCTCGTAGCCAGTGTAATTTCCTTCCCTGGCAGATGCGGCAGGCAGCAAAGAACCGATATGATTGCTGCCGATAATATAGAGAGTGTCCTGGGACTGGTTAAACAGCTGTTTCATCAGTACATCCATCTCTTCGTCCTTCTGATAACCAGAGTGAAGAATATGGCAGGACCGCGCAGGAAGCAATTTTTCCGTGACGGTCTCAAGAGGCTGATCCTCCGCCTTCCGGATCGTTGCAAGGCGCTCCTGCACATTAGACTGAAGCTTCGTAAGGTCTGTGATTTTCAGGCGGATCGCATCCAGCTCATCCCGGAGCAGCTGTTCCGTCGTATGAATACTCCGGTCATTTAAATATTCCCGGATCCGCTCCATGGGAAATCCAAGCCCCCTAAGATCCCGGATCACATTCAGACGCCAGATATCATTGAGACGATAGAGGCGGTATCCGTTTTCACCGCGCTTCGGTGTCAGGAGACCAAGCTCCTCATAGTAACGCAGTGTGTCCACACTGATCTGATACAGCTTTGAGATTTCTCCGATTTTAAAATACTGTTTCATAAGCGCCTCCTGAAAAACCATTGTTGTTCGTATTATATCAGGGTTTGGAAGAAGGTGGAAGAGAAAATGAAAAAAAGTGTTGACAATCAAAATTTTTTTGATATAATAGTCTTGTTCGCTGATAAAACAGTGACACGGCAAATGCTGATGCGGATTGGTGTAATGGCAGCACAGCAGACTCTGACTCTGTTAGTAGAGGTTCGAGTCCTCTATCCGTAGTTATCGGAGTGTGGCTCAGCTTGGTAGAGCGCTACGTTCGGGACGTAGAGGCCGCAGGTTCAAATCCTGTCACTCCGATCACCGGAAAAACTCAATTTTTGCCGATGAAAACAACATATATTAAAAACGCTTTGAAAGACAGAAAGCAGCGATGCGGATTGGTGTAATGGCAGCACAGCAGACTCTGACTCTGTTAGTAGAGGTTCGAGTCCTCTATCCGTAGCTTTCGGAGTGTGGCTCAGCTTGGTAGAGCGCTACGTTCGGGACGTAGAGGCCGCAGGTTCAAATCCTGTCACTCCGATTTTTTTATTAGATACCGTAAAGCCTTAATATCAGGGTTTTACGGTGTTTTTATTTTTTGCGAAAATATAACTGAATTTCTAAAAAGGTTTTGTCAATACTTATCCAATGAAGTAATTTTTAAAAAGAATGATCCAGTCGGAAAGGGCTGCATCCGGTCCGTACTCGTGGCTCTGGCATGAGTATAGTACGGTTCTTAAATCAATGCGGCGCCAGTTAAAAAACTCCCTTTGCCTGTAGACGGGCAGGGGAGTTTTTTGATGAATGACTTTTTAAAGATCTCCTAAAAGAGCTTATCAGACAGAGCAGGAGGCGGAAGTGAAAATAACTGAGATGAGAGATAAAAAGACACTATGAGCGAAATGAAGGACAAAATAGGATAACCTTCTTGTTAAACTGCTGATTTTATTGTAAAAATAAAGAAACTTGATTGTAAAATTTTTATAAAAGGAGATTGATGAGATGAGCACAAAAAGGATGAAGAAGATTGTGGCAGCTGCCATTGTAACAGCAACTGTATGCGGAATGATGGCGGGATGTACGTCGAAAGAAGAAAAAATTGAAGTGAATGCGTCCACTTCTCCATACGAAGATATGGTGGATTATTTTGAGCAGGAAGGACTCATTTTGGAGGACTGCGAACCGGTAGATATCAATGAAACACCAGGATATCTCACAGACAATACGAATGGACAGTTTACTGAGACGAAAGTGGCGGATAAAGCATATGATTATGATGGACTCTGGCTGTTCTGGTGGGATCCGGAAAACAAGACGGATCTATATGAAAACTATGAGTCTATGGCTGCCAACCAAGGAACGATAGTCCTTGCCGGAGGCGCTGCGGTCCTTGAGACGGAAGCGGTAAACGGAACTTACGCAATTGCATTTTCAGAGGATTATGAAAAGAAACAGGATGCGGTTAAAGTGTTTGAAATGATAGAAAACGAATAACAGTTCAATGTGATTTGCACTATTTATATTCTAGTACCAATGCTCTGAAATTAAGAAAAGGTAGGGAAACAATATGGAACGGGTTTTTGGAAAAGACAGGGGCAGCATGGGACGCTTCTTCCGCATGCTGCAGAAGGCAAGACTTCCTTATCTGTGGATTCTTGCATATATTGCCATTACAGCTCTTCTTAGCAATGTAGGAATCAGCGTAACGGAATACACGGCCGAATTATTTGCCGGGAATGTGAATTTTGGTACTGTGGTTCTTCCGTTTTTGGCGTTTACATTATTATCTCAGCTGATCAATTCGGTCAGCAAGATTATGAGTAACTTGTGTGTTGCGCGAATTGACCGTAATATCAGGAAAATGATCTGGAGTAAGACCGTCAGGCTGCCGCTTCGATATTACGAAAAAAATAAGCCCAAAGAAATGATTTCCCGTATTACAACAGATATCACGGCAATCAGTCAGTTAATCATGCAAGTATTTGTTGCGATTCTCACTTCCGCATATACGCTGGTCATTACGCTGGGAAAAATCGGATCCTACGACCAGAAGCTGATGATTGCTCTGATCGCGGTTCTTCCGCTGAATTTAGTCATTGCATTCGTCATGGGAAAGATGAAGTTCGGAGTGCTGGATCTGGTAAATCAAAAAAATGCAGAGCTGACACAGACGATTGCAGAAAAAACCAATAATCTTCTTCTCGTCAAATCTTACGGAAAAGAAGAAAAAGAACTTCAGACAGGGCGGGAGAAAATGAAAGAGCTCTATAAGAGTTCGATTCTGAATGCATGGCTGGGATTCGCAACTCCAATGTATGCATTGGTGGGAGCTATGCAGTTTATTGTGATCGTGATGGTAGGCCGAAGCTTTTATTCATCCGGCGCATTGACTCTTACCCAATGGATCGCCTATTATGGATTCGCGGTGAATATCGTTAATCAGCTCAGCACGTACTGTGTATATTGGACAACCTTCAAGGGTTCCCAGGGAGCGACCAGAAGAGTAGCTCAGATTATGGAAGAAATGGAAGAAGACGTAGAAGCCGGCGAGCATGTGGAACGTCTCAGCGGCGATATTGAATTAAAAGAGGTTGATTTTTCTTATGAAGAGAAACTTATATTCGATAAACTCAATCTGAAGATCCCTGCAGGGCGCGTGACGGCGCTTATCGGACCGTCAGGAAGCGGAAAGACGACCCTTCTGAATCTGGTGGAGCGTATGTATCCGGTTTCGGGAGGCAAGATTTTATTTGGGGGCAAAGATACCGCACGGTATTCGCTCAAGAGCTTCCGAAGCGAGATCTCATACGTAACACAGGAAAGTACATTGTTTGCAGGAACGCTCCGCGACAATATCCTGTTCGGAATTAAGAGAGAAGTCACGGATGAAGAACTGGAAAAAGCATGTACGGACGCAGAAATCATGGATTTTATCAGGGAACAGCCGGAGGGCTTCCAGACGGATGTAGGCGAGCAGGGCGACAAACTTTCCGGCGGACAGAAACAGCGGATTGCTTTTGCGAGGGCGCTTCTAAAACAATCGGATTATCTGTTTATGGATGAGGCGACCGCGGCTATGGACATCCGGGGAAAAGATCAGGTATGGAAGAGTGTGAAACGGCATATGGAAGGTAAAACCGTGCTTATGGTTGCCCACGACAGACAGACCGTACAGAAAGCAGATTATATCATAGTAATGCATAACGGAAGGATTATCTGTCAGGGAGAACCGGAGGAAGTATATGCCGAGAATACATATTACCGAGAATTAATAGGAAGTGAGGGACAGGGCAGATGAAAAACAACAAACATGTAATATCGTTTTTTCTGAACTTTTACAGAAGGCTTTCGATCCCCTGGTGGCTCTACCTGATTGCATTCGGAAGCGGCGTGGTTTATGCCGAGATCGGAATGAGAGTATCGGAGTATCTGGTCCGTGTGAACAAGGGGGAACTATATAATTCTGTTATTTTAGGCTATGTGTTTTTTACGATTTTTAATCGTTGCTGGGATTTTTGCGGCCGCTTGTGCAAGAGTATGCCAATCAAAAAGTGATCCTGCGGGTAAGGCTTTCGATGTGGAGGAAGATCCTGCATCTTCCGATGGATCAGTTCGAAAAGGAACAGCCGTCCTCGCTGGTGTCGGCCGTTACGAACGACGTAACTCAGGCAACTCTGGTGATCAGCGGAATATTCTCAGGAGCTGCGTCGCTGTTTGGATTTGTCCGCGCCTGTATGATCTTGTATCAATACAATTCGCCTCTCACAGCATACCTTTTGATCTGCATACCGGTTGCGGTGGCAATGTTTATCATCGTCGGCAGGCTGCAGTTTACTATAATGAAAAAGCGCTATGCGGCGTTGAATGAAATGACCACATTTTTCTCCGAACACCTGTCGGCCGGGAAATATGTAAAAGCGCAGGTAATGGAAGAAAAAGAGCTGGAAAGCGGATATGCGGCAATCGATTCACGGTATAAGGCAGATATATACTATGCTTTCATGGAGCAGATTCAGGTTCTGGCCAATTCCCTTTATTCGCTTCTTACGACTGTTGTAATGGCAGTGGGCGGTTCCAGATTGATTAACGCCGGGAAAATGGAATCAACAGGGATTAATATGTTCAGCACCTATATGACGCAGGTGAATCTTTATATGGCGGAGCTTTTGACGGTGTGGCAGAACGTGATGGGCTCAAAAGGCGCACTTGTTCATGTCGGGGATATTCTTGATATGGAAGAGGAACATACAGAAAAAGGCAATTCCTGGACAGAATCCGAGAACAGAGATATTGTATTCAAAAACGTGAACTTTGGATACGGGAACGAAAAAGAAATCCTTCACGACTTTTCCGTTTGCATTCCGGGAGGAAAGACAACGGCAGTGATCGGCGATAATGGTTCCGGAAAATCTACAGTCATGAAACTGATACAGGGATTCTACCAACCTGATTCGGGAGAAATATGGGTCGGAGGAAACAAAATAAGCGAAACGAGTCCCCGGGAATGTCATAAAAAATTTGGCTATGTACTCCAGAACAATCCGCTGATGTCAGGTACAATCCGGGATAACATTCTGTATGGTGCAGAGGGAGAAACGACGGAGAAAGAGATGAAAAAAGCAGCGGAAGAAGCCAGAGCGGATTCTTTTATAGATGCGCTTCCCAACGGATATGATACAACTCTTGGAGAGGCAGGAAACCGTTTGTCAAGCGGTCAGAAACAGAGAATAGCCATTGCCAGGGCATTGATTGCGAAGCCGGAGTATCTGATTCTTGACGAGGCAGGGGCGAGTCTGGATCATGACACGTATATGAAAATCTATCATAGTATCGAGAAAAAGATGGAAGGCAATACGATTGTTTTCATTGCCCATGATATGCGCGAGATTGCAGAAGCAGACTATCTGGTTGTTATGTGTCACGGACGCCTTGAAGCTTGCGGAACCCATGAAGAAGTACTTGCCGTAAGCAGGACTTATCAGGAATATCTGCAGTCTGCTGAGGCATCTTAAAAGAAAGAAGGAATGATTATGAAAAAATTTACGATTGTGTCTTCCCTGCTTTTCGTATTACTGTTTTGTGGGATGGTAGGATATGTGGCGTCGTCTAAAGACTTTATGCCTCCAAAAGAGGAAGAAGCGGCTGTGCCTGAAGAAGAGGATAAAGAAATGCCTGTCTGGAATAAGACAGTGGATGAACTTGTCTCATTTCTGGAGGAGAAGGGGCTGATCCATGCGGACACGAAAGTGACGCTTAGTGCGGAAGGCCTGTGTACGCTCGCGCTAAGGTATGACGGAGCCGAAATATACTGGTGGGATCTGGAAAATCTGGATCCGGAATCTGACGAGTATCAGGCATATGAGAGTCTCAGGACAAAAGGCGAAATCAATTTATATGGAGCCGGTACGATTATTATGCCGAAGAAAAATGGTCCTTTTGCACTTTTATCAACCTATTATGAAGGTGATGTGGAGGCATTAGAAAAAGCGTTTGAAGAATTTGGTCAGGAGAATTGATTGATGAAAATGAAGCTTGTTTTGGTAGAAAGTGATGAAACATTGTGTACAGAACTGAAAGAATTACTGGCGTTTTATAATGTATTTGACATTGTGCATACCTTTGACGGAATCAATGA
The DNA here is from genome assembly GCF_002161525.1 of Drancourtella sp. An57. Classification (NCBI taxonomy): domain Bacteria; kingdom Bacillati; phylum Bacillota; class Clostridia; order Eubacteriales; family Oscillospiraceae; genus Drancourtella; species Drancourtella sp. An57. The sequence goes on along the minus strand of NZ_NFHY01000011.1, from coordinate 46,509 downwards.
AGCCAATAAATATATCTGTCTGAACGATGTGGACGCGGTGTTTATCAACATAAAAACAGGAAATCCAAGATATAGCGGGGACGGCTCCTTTCTGGCATACAATCTGTCCCAGATAAAGCCGGATGTCTTGGTGGTGTTGTATTCAGAAGAAAAGTTAGAGGCAGGGCAGGTATTTGACTGCTGCTGCGATGAATATTTTCGGCTTCCGTTCGATAACCGTGTGCTTCAGCGTGTGGTTAAGCGGCTGCAGTATTTGTTTGAGCTGCTCCAATACAAACGGTTATCTGTGAACCGTTCTATGATGATCAAGACGAGAAACGGATATCAGCTCGTGAATATTGATAAGGTTCTTTTTATCGAACGGACGGACCGAAAGAACAAGATGGTGATGGTGGACGGAAAAGAGATGGTCCTTGCCGGATATTCCATGAATGAATTGGAACAGATTCTGGAAGGTTATAATTTTTACCGGTGCTATCAGTCATTTATCGTGAATCTTTCCAAAGTATCTTATGTTCGGGCGGATAATGAATCGAAAAATTTTGCGCTGATTTTCGACGGATATGCAGGGGAAGTTATGGTGAGTCGCGAGAAATATAAGGAAGTACTCCAACTGCTAAAAAGTAAATATGCGAAGCTTACGCTTTAGGAGGAGAAAGATGAAGTCAAAAGTTTTATCGTTTGTCGAATATGATCAGGTGGATATCAGTATGTACAAGAAAGTATTCAAGCTTGATGAGAAGGCGTACAAGAAAGAAATAGATTTTATAAAAAACAAGAACAGCACATGGGAAGAAGCGGGGGAAGTTACGGACGGAGCACTTATTGTATGCGATATGGAATCGGCAAATCCGTTTTTTAACAGAGAGAACGTGAAAATTATGGTAGGACAGGGGTTCTTTCACAAGAAGCTGGAAACGATGTGCATCGGGCTGAAAAAAGGGACGGCCGGTGAGCTGGACGTCGACGGAGAGAAAGTGACTGTAACGGTTCGTTCCATTCAGCAAAAAAAGATTCCTGTGATCACGGACGGGATGATAGAAGCTCTTGGAATTGAAGGAGTGAGCAATATAGAACAATATGAGGCTCGTCTGATCCGGGAACAGAAAAAGAAGATTGCAAAAAACGAGGGATACGAAGCAGTCCAATATGTGATAGACAAAGTTTTTGAGGCCAGTACGTTTGATCTTAAGAAGGCGGACTGGAAAGAAATGACAGATCATGAAATTAAGAGATTGAAGACAATTTCCAAAGAACAGGGGTTGAATCTGGAAACCATGACGCCAGAGGAATTTGAAGGAAAGATGCCGTTCTCAAGCTATTATGAATTATTCGCAAGCGTGCAGAACGATTCATGGGACAGACTCTGCGGCTACCTTCTGGGGCGGGAATACGCAGAAAAAAGCGGCGTTGGATATACGATGGAGCAATACCGGGACGATATAGATGAGTACGTGAAATTCTGGCATGAAACGAAAGAAAATGCAGAAAAAATCAATACTTATGAATATTCGGAAATTTTATTTTATGTAAATTATTATTACAATAAGGTAAAAGAATATGTGACAGAGAATTTTTTTAAGGAGGAAAAGTAGATGGCAATTCAATATGCGGATGATGAGAGTTTTAAGGAACAGATTAAGGAAGGATTTGTGATCGTGGATTTCTTTTCCACAACGTGCGTACCCTGTAAAGCCTTTTCACGTATTTTAGAAGAGTTAGACGCGGAACTTCCGTTTATCCATATCGTCAAAGTGAATACTACAGATTATCCGAAGCTTGCCAAAGAGAATCGTATTTTTGGTGTTCCAACCGTTCAATTCTACAAAGACGGTGAAAAGAAGTATGAAAACGTAGGTGTGATGGAAGTGGAAGAGATAAAAAAGAAGATCACAGAATTCATGTATTAAGAGGGAATGGATATGGAAATCGGGGAAAAAATCTATGGATTTGAAGTTAAAGAAAAGAAGTATGTGCGGGAGGTTGAGGGAGATATTATTCAGATGGAGCACCTGTCAACCGGGGCGCAGGTTATCGTCATAGACAATCAGGACGTTAAAAAGAGCTTTTTGATTGGATTTCGGACCATACCAAAGGACAGCACGGGAGTTTTTCATATTCTGGAGCATTCTGTGCTGAACGGTTCCCGCAAATATCCGGATAAAGATACGTTCGTCAATCTGATGAAACATTCCATGGCAGAATTCGTAAATGCAATTACGTATCCGGATCATACAGTATATCCCTTTTGTACAGAGAATGAAAAGGATTTTATGAATCTGGCGGATGTTTATTTAAACGCGGTATTTTGTCCGAATGTTCTTACGGATAAAGAGATCTTTGAACAGGAGGGCTGGCATTTTCAGTGCGAAGACGGAAAAACTCCGGAGATTAATGGCGTTGTTTATAATGAGATGAAAGGTGTCTTTTCATCCCTGGACAACATATTAGAGGATGAAATATCTAAAGCAATGTTTCCGGAAACGGCTTACCGTTTTGTATCCGGAGGATTTCCGGATACGATTCCTGCTCTATCTTATGAGGAATTTCTGGAATATTACAGGACGTTTTATAATGCGTCCAACTGCTGTATTGTTCTATATGGAAGAATGAATACGGAACAACTGTTTGAGTATATTGATAAAGCTTATCTGGGAAAAATGAAACGCTCAGAACCTGCGAAGCCGGTCATGAGACAGAAACCTGTAAAGGGAATCCGAAAAAAGCTGTATGACAAGGATAAGTTCGGTGATCAGGGGGTGTTTGCGTCATGCACCTATAGTCTGGGAGATTTTGACAACCGGGAACGTATGAATGCAGTCTATATTCTTATGCAGGCGATTATGGGGGAAGACGAAGCACCGATGAAAAAAGGGCTTATTCAGAGTCTTGGAATCCCGGAAATTCAGTATTTTATTATGGATGGTATCAGACAACCCTATCTTGCCATTAAAATAAAGAATACGGACAAAGAAACTGCCGGCCAGTTGAAAACGGTTATCAAGGAACAGGCGGACAGACTTTGCAGAGAAGGAATCAAAGAAGAAGTATTGATTTCGGCAATTAACCGTCTGGAATTTTGGATGAGGGAAAAAGGCGGAAACCAGCCGGAGGGAATAGAATGTGTACTGGATATTGCCGGAGGATGGGCACAGGGAACCGGACCTTGCGAGATGATAGAATTTGAAGAAACATACAGAAAGATGAGGACTCTTGTAAAGGAAAGATACTTTGAAGCACTTCTAAGAGAAACCTTCCTGGAAAATGATTATGAGGCAGAGGTTTTTCTGGAACCTCTTGAAAAGGTCGAAGAGAAGAAGCAAAAAGAAGAGACAGAAGATCTGCCGGCGCTGTCTGTGGATGACCTGTTTCAAAAGAAAGAGGAGCCGCTTACAAGGGTAGAGGAAGAGGAGGGGATTACATATCTGAAGCAGGAGATCCCTTCAAAAGGAGTGGCATATCAAAGCTGCTATTTTGATATCAGTGAGCTGGAACCGGAGGAAGTTCCTTATGCCAAGCTGTTTTCCGAACTTCTGGGAAGTCTTCCTACAAGAATACACAGTCTGGAAGAATTAGTGATTGAGAAAAATATGTGGCTTGGAAATGTAAGGACTTATCTGGAAGCGTACACCAATGCAGATGATATCCGGCATGTCAGGCTTAAATTTGTGATGGATGTAAGCTGTCTGGAACAGAATCTTCCAAGAGCGGTAAAACTGGGAGAAGAGTTGCTGTATGACACCATTCTGGAGCATCCGGAGATTATTCTGAAAAGGATCAGGCAGAGCCGGATGGAACTGGAGAGGGGATTTGTTACCAGCGGAGACAGTTATGCATCTGGCCGCGTGGCAGCACACTATATGCCGGAAGGAGCGGCAAGGGAACGTTATAACGGAATTCGCTATTATCAGTTCTTGGGAAAACTTCTAAAGAACTTTGACGTGGATCAGGGGCAGATTATCCGGGAGCTTAAGAAAATTCAGAAGAAGCTTTGCAGTAAGTCTAATCTGGTGATGAGCTTTACAGGCACAGAGAAATCTTATACCGGTTTCCGTAAGTTGATAGCAGCTTCGAGGTTCGTCGGTAGTGAAAGAAAAGGGGATCCCGGGTGGTATCAGGATAAATTGCTTCCCGGGAAATCAGAGGCATTCATTATTCCGTCGGAGGTATCCTATGTTGCGCTTGGAGGAATCGGGGAATATACCGGTGAGGATTATCTTCTTGGCAGAATGGTGAGCTTTGATTATCTGTGGGCCAAAATCCGCGCTGAAGGAGGGGCCTACGGATGCCGGATGTCTGTACTCCCAAATCAAAGCTGGATTATGAGCTCCTATCGAGATCCGAACGTAAAAAGGACGATAGAAGTCTTCCAAAGCGCTTCAGGGTGGTTGAAAAATCTTGAATTAGGAGAGCAGGAACTTCTGAATTATAAGATTGGTGCAGTTGCCGGATATGACCGGACTTCTAAAACATATGTACAGGCAAAACGAATGGATTCCTGGTATCTGAGGCAGGAAGAGCCACAGACCAGAGCAAAGATCAGAGAAGGGATGTTAAAAGCATCGGAAGAAGATTTGAAAAACAGGTATCAGACGATGGAGAGCTTTGCCAAAGAGGGAATTGTCTGTGTTCTTGGAAACAGAGCGAAGATTGAAGAGACAGCCGACCAATTTGACAATGTAACAGTATTGATGGAGTAAATCTTAATAGAGAAATGATAAAGATGGAGAAGGAGAATAAGAATATCTGGGAGAAATTCACCGAATCATGGAAGAAGCCGGTCAAAATCAAATGACCGGCTTCCCTGCTTTTGTGCTATACTGAAAACTGTGAGAGAATTGATCTAAAGAAATGGGTGAAACGATGAGAGAAAAGAAAGATATATCTTATACGATTCGCAGATCTGCGGATTTCCCGGTTATTATGATCGGGGAAGGAATTCTGGTGGGAGCCGTTGCCGGAGGCATTGTGCTTTTGTACCGGATCTGCCTGAACTATGCGGGGACATGGATGCGTCAGATTTTGGAGATGTGCAAAGGAGATCCGCTCCGGTCGGCGCTCTGGATCGGAGCGCTTCTTCTGATGGCGGTTGTGACCGGGCTTCTGGTCCGGTGGGAGCCGATGATTTCGGGCAGCGGTATCCCGCAGTTAAAAGGTGAGATGGAAGGAAAGCTGGAACAGCGGTGGTACCGGATTCTTCCGGCGAAATTTCTGGGCGGCTTTCTGGGAATGTTCGGCGGACTTGCCCTTGGTCGGGAAGGCCCGTCCATTCAGCTTGGAGCTATGGCGGGGAAAGGGATTTCCCGTGTGTTAAAACGCGGAAAGACGGAAGAAAAATTTCTTTTGACCTGCGGCGCCAGTGCGGGAATGGCGGCGGCGTTTCAGGCACCTCTTGCAGGCGTGATGTTTACCATGGAAGAGATTCATAAAAATTTCACGGCTCCGGTGTTCATTTCTGCCATGACCTCGGCGGTTGTTGCCGACTATATGACCTCTCATGTTCTGGGGATGGATCCGGTGTTTCAGTTTGACATTGCAGGGAATTTGCCGCAGAAATACTATGGACTGCTCATCATCATGGGGCTGGTTTTAGGCGTCTTCGGTGTGTTTTATAACTGGTTTACTTTGAAAGTCCAGAGCCTCTACAAGAAGGTCTCCTTTCCGGGCCCGGTCGGGAAAGCGGTGTTCCCGTTCCTGGCTGCCGGGATTCTCGGATTTACGGTACCGGAGATTCTGGGAAACGGACACAGCCTGATCGATACGATGACGCATGAGAGAATGGTGCTGCAGACGTTGATTGTGCTGTTCGTTTTAAGGTTTTTATTTTCAGCAGTCAGTTTCGGCTCCGGGGTCCCGGGCGGGATCTTTTTCCCGATGCTGGTGCTCGGCGCGTTTGCAGGATGCGTTTTCGGGACAGTATGCAATGAAATGTTCGGCGTTCCGGCAGAATATATCAACAATTTCATTCTGCTTGCAATGGCGGGATTTTTTACGGCGGTGGTACGCGCCCCGATGACCGGAATCATTCTGATTTTTGAGCTGACAGGATCGTTGAGCCAGATGCTTTCCCTGTCTGTTGTCACGGTCATTGCATACATAACGGCCATGATGTTAAAGTCAGAGCCGATTTATGAAAGTCTTCTTGCAGGACTTCTGAAAGGGCAAAACGGGCAGATGCTGGAAGAAGGAGGAGAAAAGGTACTGGATTATTATGCGGTGGCAGAAGGTTCTCCTGTTGCCGGATGCATGGTAAAAGAGGTCAGCTGGCCAAAAGCGTGCCTGCTTGTATCGATCCGGCGGGGTGAGAAAGAACTGATCCCGAAAGGAAAAACAAAGATTCAGACCGGGGATGTTATTATCACAATGACCGACGAAGCGCACAACGGCGAAGTGTGTGACCAGATGAAGCAGTTGTGCAGAAACGAGTAAAAGAGGCGATGAAATTTGGATACAAAAAATGATTTCAGTAAAGGAAGCGTGGCAAAGAATATATGGAGTCTGGCTGTCCCTATGACAGTGGCCCAGCTTGTCAACGTGCTTTACAGTGTGGTAGACAGGATTTATATCGGACATCTTCCGGATGCGTCGACAGAGGCGCTGACCGGGATCGGGCTTGCGCTTCCGGTTATTACGATGATTACAGCATTTTCCAATCTGTTCGGCATGGGAGGTGCTCCGCTTTGTTCGATTGCAAGAGGAGCGGGAGACGTAAAACGGGCTGAGAAAATTATGGGGAATTCCTTTACGCTGCTTTTGATGACAGGCGTGATCCTGATGGCGTTCTGCTATCTCACCATGAGACCGATGCTTTACCTTTTCGGTGCCAGCGACCAGACCTATCCGTATGCACAGGCGTATCTTTCCGTTTATCTGACAGGGACACTGTTTGTGATGATCAGTCTTGGTATGAACAACTTTATCAACGCCCAGGGCTTTGGAAAGATGGGAATGCTCACTGTTTTGATCGGTGCAGTCCTGAATATCGTGCTGGATCCGGTTTTTATTTTCGGATTTCATATGGGCGTATACGGAGCGGCGGCGGCGACCGTAATTTCCCAGGGAGTGTCGGCAGCCTACGTGTTCTGGTTTCTGAGAGGGAATCATGTTCTTTTCCGGCTGAATAAAAAAGATATGAGACTGGAGGGGAAACTGATCCGGGAAATTACAGGACTTGGACTTTCCGGGTTTGTCATGTCGGTGACGAACGGTTCGGTACAGATCGTCTGCAATGCTATGCTCTCCCGGTATGGAGGGGATCTGTACGTCGGAGTCATGACGGTAATCAATTCTGTCCGGGAAATTATTACCATGCCGGTGAACGGCCTGACCAACGGCGCACAGCCGGTGATCGGATTCAACTATGGAGCGGGGGAATACGAAAGAGTAAAGAAAGCCATCCGTTTTATGGGTACGAGCTGTATCGTATTTACCTGCGCGGTCTGGGCGGTTCTGTTTGCCGTACCACAGTTTTTTATTCATCTGTTCAACAGTGAACCGGAGCTGCTTGAAGCAGGGGTGGGCGCGTTTCGGATATATTTTTTCGGAATCTTTCTGATGGCACTTCAGTTTACCGGCCAGTCCACTTTTGTAGCACTTGGAAAATCGAAGCAGGCGGTGTTCTTTTCCCTGCTCAGAAAGGCGATTATTGTCATTCCGCTTACCATCTGCCTCCCGATGATCGGAGGGCTTGGTGTAAACGGTGTATTCCTTGCAGAGCCGGTTTCCAATCTGATCGGAGGTGTGGCATGTTTCGCCACCATGTATGTGACTGTCTACAGAAAACTGGGAAAAAGAGGAGAATGATCTGTTTCTGGTTGCAAAACAGCAGGAACTCTAGTAAACTGATAATAAATCGAAATAGTTAAAAAAATCAGAAAAAGAGGAGAAAGTTTTGAAAAAGAACCATCTCTGTCTTTCCGGATCCGGAAGGATATCTGACGTAAGGAGGTGTGACATGTGGACGCTCTGACACCGGAAACAATGAGGATTATCTGGCTTTTGCTTGTTGTGATTCTTCTGGTGATCGAACTGATTACCGTGGGACTGACGACAATCTGGTTTGCGGCGGGATCGGCGGCGGCATTTCTCCTGTCTTTGACAGGTGCCGGGATCGGATGGCAGACCGGCATATTTCTGGCCGTTTCCATCGTCCTGCTGATTTTTACAAGGCCGTGGGCCCTCAGGTATGTCAACAGAAACCGGGAAAAGACCAACTACGAAAGTCTGATTGGGAAAACAGTCAAAGTGACACAGCGTATCAGCAACACAGACCAGACGGGGGCAGCGGTCTATGACGGACAGGAGTGGACCGCAAGAAGCGTGAAAGATGACGGGACAATTGAAGCTGGAAAGTATGCGGTTGTCGAGAAGATCGAGGGCGTGAAGCTGATTGTGAGGGAAAAGGAGGAAAAGTAATATGATGAATGCATCCACGATTATGAGTATTCTTGGGATTATTTTACTGATTCTGATTGTGCTGATTCTGATCTCCTGCATTAAGATCGTACATCAGGCACAGGCACTTGTGGTCGAGCGTCTCGGCGCATATCAGGCGACCTGGGGCGTTGGAATCCATTTTAAGATTCCGATCATTGAGCGTGTGGCAAGACGGATTGATTTAAAAGAACAGGTGGTTGATTTTGAGCCGCAGGCGGTAATCACGAAAGATAACGTTACCATGCAGATTGATACGGTTGTCTTTTATCAGATCACGGATCCGAAGCTGTTCTGCTACGGAGTGGCAAATCCGATCATGGCGATTGAAAATCTGACTGCTACGACGCTTCGAAATATCATCGGAGATCTGGAGCTGGACCAGACACTGACATCCAGAGAGACAATCAACACGAAAATGCGCTCAGAACTTGATCTCGCTACAGACCCGTGGGGGATCAAGGTGAACCGTGTGGAACTGAAAAATATCATTCCTCCGGCAGCGATCCGGGATGCGATGGAAAAGCAGATGAAAGCGGAACGTGAAAGAAGAGAGGCCATCCTTCGTGCAGAGGGTGAGAAGAAATCTACGATTCTTGTGGCAGAAGGAAATAAGGAGTCCGCAATCTTAAACGCGGAGGCGGATAAGCAGGCGGCTATCCTTCATGCAGAGGCAGAAAAAGAGAAGATGATCAAAGAGGCAGAAGGTGAAGCGGAAGCGATCCTGAAAGTCCAGAAGGCTAACGCAGACGGTCTCCGTTTCCTGAAGGAAGCCGGCGTCGATGAGGCAGTCCTGACATTAAAGAGTCTGGAAGCATTTGAAAAGGCCGCAGACGGCAGGGCGACGAAGATCATCATTCCATCCGAAATTCAGGGAGTGGCAGGTCTTGTGAAATCCCTTGTAGAAGTCGGGGAGACAGAGAAAACAGTCGGCGAGTAATCGAGAAGCCAGCACTGGCAGCGTAGAATAGAAAGTAGAAATGAAACAGAGGTCCGGAAAAACTCCGGGCCTCTGATTTGCTTTCTGAAGTTATTTTACTGTGATTAATTCATAGGATCTGGTGCCGAGGCCGATTTTCTCAGCGTGGGAGAGACAATCTTCCCATCCGGCTTCCGGGGTTGTGTTGACGAAATGATCGTGGTGGTCACAGAAGCCATCCTCATGCATCCGGTCATCAAGAAGACTTCCAGGAAGCGGATTCTGTGCATTGCATGCGTCCACGCAGGCCTGATCCAGCGCAACCGGGTCGAAGCTTGCGAACATTCCGATATCCGGAAGGATCGGCACATCGTTTTCACCGTGGCAGTCGCAGTACGGGGAAATGTCGATCACCAGATTGATATGGAAATTCGGGCGTCCATCCAGAACTGCCTTGGAATACTCGGCGATTTTCATATCAAGTTCCTTCACCGCGGAAGAATTCTCGTTGTAGATGGCATCAAAATTGCAGGATCCGAGGCAACGGCCGCATCCGACACATCTGCTGTGGTCAATGGAGGCACGACGGTTTTCATCAAAAGAAATCGCTCCGTGGGCACAGTTCTTTGCACAGGTCCGGCAGCCTACACAGCGTTCCTGATCGACAGAAGGTTTCCCGCTGTTGTGCATCTCCATCTTTCCGGCACGGGAACCGCATCCCATTCCGATATTTTTGAGGGCACCGCCAAATCCGGTTGCCTCATGTCCCTTGAAATGATTCAGAGAAATGAAGACGTCCGCATCCATAATGGCAGTTCCGATCTTCGCATCTTTCACAAGCTCACCGCCCTCCACAGGTACATAGGTCTCGTCCGTACCTTTCAGTCCGTCGGCGATGATGACCTGACATCCGGTAGAAAACGGGGTAAATCCATTTTCGTAGGCACTTTCGATATGCTCCAGAGCATCTTTTCTGCGTCCTACGTATAAGGTGTTGCAGTCTGTCAGAAACGGACGTCCGCCAAGCTCCTTTACGACATCAGCAACAGCTTTTGCCCAGTTCGGGCGAAGGTAGGAAAGATTGCCCGGCTCGCCAAAGTGGATCTTGATGGCTGTCATTTTCTTCTCAAAATCAATCTCCCCGATGCCGGCTTTTCTGATCAGTTTTTTCAGCTTGCCTGGAAGATTTGTTCCAGGAAGAGCCCGGAGATCTGAAAAATATACTTTTGCTTTTTCCATGTTTTTGTATCCCTCCAAAATATAGTTTCCTCTCAAATTAAATTTCCATTTCCAGAATATAATCATCCATCACAAAACCGTTTCCGATGTCGGTTACTTCAGAGCGGACATCGTGAAAACCAAGATGATGATAAACGTCCAGTGTATGGCTGTTGTACTTGTTGCAGGTCAGCCAGATCTTTTTAAGCCCTTTCTCACGGCAGTAGTTCTTTAAGAAATCCACAGCCTGTGTGGCAAGATGCTGTCCCCGGAAATCCTTGTGAAGATAAAGCTTGCTCAGGAACAGAGCATCCTTCTCCGGATGAATCCCCGCATAGCCTGCAAACGCATCGTCACAGAAGATCCGATAATATTCATATCCGTCTTTCACCTGGTCTTTCAGGGCCGGATAAGACTGGAACCTGCCGACCATGTAGTTGACCTGCTCAAGGCCGATGATCGGGACAAAATGCTCGTGCCAGATTTCATTTGCAAGCGCCGCGATCTTGTCCAGAGCGACATCGGTCACAGCCTGTTCCATTCTGAATGTTCCCATAAAAATTCCTCCTTCGGGCTGTTTTTTCAATCCCTTATCTGTTATTATAAAGATAGTAAGAATTTGATGCAAGATAAAATTAGAGGTGACAGACAGCACATGACAAGCTTTGTAACATTAAAAGATGTACGGAAAATTTATAAAATGGGAGAAGTGGAAATCCGTGCTGTGGACGGCATTGATTTCGAGATAGAAAAAGGTGAATTTGCGGTAATTGTAGGGCCGAGCGGCGCCGGAAAGACGACTGTTCTCAACATTCTGGGCGGGATGGATACGGCCACCAGCGGGGAAGTGTGGATTGACGGGACAGACATCACGAAATTTAAAGCCCGGCGGCTGACCGGCTACCGGAGGGATGATATCGGATTTGTATTTCAGTTTTACAACCTCATTCAGAACCTGACCGCACTGGAAAATGTAGAACTTGCGCTTCAGATCTGCAAGGATCCGCTGGACGCTGCGGAAGTGCTGCGGGAAGTCGGACTGGGCGACCGCATGAAGAATTTCCCGGCGCAGCTTTCAGGGGGTGAGCAGCAGCGAGTCTCCATTGCAAGAGCGCTGGCGAAGAATCCGAAGATTCTGCTCTGCGATGAGCCGACGGGAGCGCTTGACTATAATACAGGGAAAGCAATTTTAAAACTTTTGCAGGATACCTGCCGGGAGAAGGGTGTGACTGTGATCCTGATTACGCACAACTCGGCCATTACGCCGATGGCGGACAGGGTCATTCATATTAAAAATGGAAAAGTATCAAAGATGATCAGGAACGAACATCCGGTTCCTGTGGAGACGATTGAGTGGTAGATGTAAATTTAAATCTTAGGAAAATCATAAAGACGAGATATGAAAGGAGGCGAAGATGATGAACACAAATAAAATAAGTAATTTGAATAGAATATTTACCCGCAATATGCTTCGCCACTTTATAGAAGGAAAAGTAGATAATGCCTATTCGTCAGTAGTAAGACGTTATATAAGTAATGCCGACCAAAAAAACAACCGGGAACTAATAAGTGAAATATATTGTGAATTACAAAATAATTATCGGAATGAATATTTTTATAAGAATACTTTGTTGAACAAATTACTTTTAGGTGTGCACAGTGTTAATACGACAACAGCCTTAACGGAAATTGCCATTGCAAAATCTAAAGCAGATTTTATATTAATAAATGGGAAAGCCGTTGTATATGAGATAAAAACGGAATTGGATAATCTGGAAAGATTAGAGTCTCAGATAGATGACTATTATAAAGCGTTTGAGCATGTGGCTGTGGTCACTTATGAAAAGAATCTGAAACAGTTGAAAAAAGTATTGGATAATATTGATAGACCGGTAGGTATTTATGTATTAAGAAAAAATGGAAAGTTAGGTACAGTTCGAAAGCCTCAAAAATACACAGGTGATTTGGACAAGGAAATTATTTTTAAGTTATTAAGAAAAAGTGAATATGAATATATAATTGCACAGCAATATGGTTATTTGCCAGAAGTTACACAGTTCCAATATTATTCTACTTGTAAAAAAATGTTTTTGCAGATACCCATAGAAGAGTCATATTTACAAGTTTTGCGAATATTGAAAAAGAGAATGCAACTAGAAAAAGAGGAATTTGTTAAGATCCCTTATGAATTAAAGTTTTTGGTGTATTTTATGGAATTTACATATGATGATTATCAGAAACTTGAAATTTTCTTAGAACGTCAATATGGAGGTGCGTAGTATGTATTTCCCTTATTTGAGAGGACGACAATTTGAATTAATCGCATTGCGTGAACTGGTAGAGAAAGATGTTTTGAGCAGTAAAATAACGCCAATTATTGAACCTGTAAAGTTATCTTCTACGCTAGTCAAAACTATAGAAACATATAAGGAGAATAATAAGCAGTTAGCCATTATTACTAACCCTAAGGTGGGCAGCTTTATTATTGATGCTGAAGAAAAGAAAAATCAGCAGTTAAAAGAAAGTTTGTCTGCATGTTTAACAGAAAATAGCAATATTCTTTTTATGAATTTATTAAGGCCAAATTCAAAACCCGACAAATTTATTGATAAATATTCAAACAATATGGGAACGATTTGTGACGATAAAGATGCAATTTCTACTTATGAAGAATACTTTGCTTTAGCAGATGTTAAGTATAATTTAATACCGGATGAAAGTGGATTTAGAAGAAAAATAAGAAAAAACAGAGTGATTTTGGCGGATAGATTCAATAAGATGCCCAGAAATAATGATTATATTGAAGTTGATGATGAGCCTTTTTCGGAAGATCATTTATACTATTTAGAAGATGGGTATATTGGTTTTGCAGATTATTCTGTGGTTGGCAAGGAATATAATGAAACTGGATTTGCACCTTATGCAGTTGCAATACATATCGTATATTTTGATTCAGATAATAGTTTACGTGTAAGACATTTTGTGTCTGATTCGAATGATGATATAAGTGACCCAGCTGGGAAATTTCAAGAAGCATTGTCGAAATTAGTGGTATGGAACGAAGAAGAGCAACTTGATACTGCGGCAATGAAAGAATTCGAAGATTTATATCGTCGAGAGGCTTATCCGGGATTAGGAACAGTGAAAAAATTATCTATTATGCATCATTTGGAACTAATAGGAAGATATTTGGATAAGGAGTAGCTTATGATAATTTGCGAAAAATGTTTTTGCGATACAGAAGTTATTTCTGTTATCCGGAACAAAGCAGAGATTGGGGACTGCCCACTGTGTAAATGTAAAAATGTACATATATATGATACGGATAAATATGAAGATCTGAGTATGATGTTTGATGAATTGATAAGTATATATACACCAGTTTCTTTGCTGCCAGAGTCATATCCAAAATCAGATACTCGTTTATTAAAGAGTGATTTAATTAATAACTGGAATATTTTTAATAAAAAGAGCGAGTCTGATGTGTATAATATAATAACAGCGATATGCAAGGAAAAATATAAGTATAACGCAGAACTATTTGATCATCCAGTTGGTATTCAGGAATTATATGACCAAGACTATTTATCAAAACATTCTCTTTTAGTTACTAATTCTTGGGATGATTTTGTAAATGCGATAAAAACAAAGAATCGTTTTCACACTCATTATGTGGATTTAAATCTGTTGGAAAGATTTTGTTCATACATTCGTAAACCCTATAAGGCAGGTGAGTTGTTTTATAGATGCAGGATATCGACGGAAGAAGGGATTCCGTCTAATGAAATGGGGGCGCCTCCAAAAAAATTAACTACGGATGGTAGGGCAAATGCAAGAGGAATCAGGTGTTTGTACTTAGGCGATAGTCCTGAAACTACGATCCATGAGACGAGAGCTGGAGCGTATGATTATGTAACGGTTGGTACATTTAAATTAAAGAAGGACATTATTGTTGTTGATTTAAAGGAAATTAATCAAATCAGTCCATTTATAGAAGGGATAGATTGTTTAGAGTATGCGATTAATAAGGAGCATTTAAATAAGATAAATGACGAAATGGGTAAAATTATGAGGAGAAGTGATAGTGCTTTGGACTATGTTCCAACGCAATATATTACCGATTTTGTCAAGAGTATTATTCGTAATGATGGTGCTGCTGAATATGCTGGTATAGAGTATAAAAGTGTAATGCATAGTGATGGGTATAATCTTGCCTTATTTGATCCTGATTTATGTGAATGTGTCGATACGCAGATTTATAGAATAGATATGATTGATTATCGCAAACATGTTATATGATAATAGTTTCTACAAGAAATTTAAAGAAAAAAGCGTTTACAGGAGTCCTTTACTATTCAAAAGACGATTTTGTCGTTGTGTTTTACAGGAATCTCCGGGAGACATGGAAAGATGAGCAGAATAATAAGGATGAAAAAAATCCAAAACATCAAAATGATGTTTTGAATGATGTTTTAAAAGATGTTTTGCAAAATCAGATAATCCAATTTTTGACCGAGAATAACAGGCTGAGCCAAAAGCAAATAGCTGCAAAAACAGGTCGATCCATAGCATCCGTACAGCGAGCAATGAAGAAGCTTTCTGAACAGGGGAAGATTGTTCGTGAAGGTGGAAAGCGTTTTGGACATTGGAAAGTAATATAATTTAACGAATCGAGTTCGAATGGCGGTGATAATATGAAAAAGACGGCATTAAGAAAAGAGTTCTGGATGTCGATCAGAAAAAGTCCGGGCCGTTTCCTTTCGATCTTTCTGATTGTCGCTCTGGGAGTTTCGTTCTTTTCCGGAATCCGTGCCTCGGAACCGGATATGCGGGTTTCCGGAGACAGATATTACGATGAGACAAACCTTATGGATCTGAAAGTACAGGGGAGCCTGGGGCTTACGGATGACGATGTGAAGGCGCTGTCCGAAGTAGAGGGAATCCGGTCGGCGGAGGGCGGATACAGTGTTGATGCCCTTTGCAAAGTGGGTGAAAATGAAGAAGTCATACATATTGCATCTTCCTATGACACGGTCAATCAGACGACAGTATCCGAAGGAAGAATGCCAAAAGGGGATTCCGAGTGTGTTCTTGATGAAGACTTTATGGAGGCGAACGGCTATGAGATCGGGGATACGATTGAACTCTCTTCCGGCACGGAAGATCCGCTGACAGACAGTCTGAAAAAGGAAGATCTTACGATAGTGGGAGCAGGCAGCAGCCCGGAATACATCTCCATTGAAAGAGGAAGCTCCCTGATCGGAAACGGTGAAGTCTCCGCCTTTGCGGTGGTGGCACCGGAGGCTTTCGTACTGGATGTATATACGGAAATTTATCTTCTTGTAGACGGAGCAGAAGCCGAAACCTGCTACACAGACGGGTACGATGATCTGATCGCGGAAGTCAAAAAGCGGGTGGAAGATATTGCTGATGTGGAGTGCGTCCGCAGGACGGAGGAGATCAAAGCGGAGGCACTTCAGGAAATCGCGGATTCCCAGAGTGAGCTGGATGATGCGAAAAAAGAAGCAGATGAGGAGCTCGCAAAGGCAGAACAGGAATTACAGGATGCCGAGCAGCAGATTACGGACGGACAGAAGCAGATTGACGATGGCAAGGCAGCACTGGAATCCGGCAAGGCAGAGATCAGCAGTCAGGAGAAGACCCTGCAGAATGCCGAGGCTCAGTATCAGAGCGGAGCGGCTGAGTTACAGTCCGGAAAAACTGCACTGGCAAGTCAGAAGGAAGCTCTTGCATCCGGAAAAAGTCAGGCTCAGGCAGAGTTCGCAAAGCAGGAGGAAGAGATTGCAAATTCCCAGGGCCAGCTGGATTCGGCCAAACAGCAGATCGATGCGGCCGAGCAGGAACTTGCCGCTCAGGAAGCAGAGCTGACTTCGGCAAGAGAAGAGATGGATCAGAAAAAAGCAGAGCTTGCAGCCGGACTTGAGGCATTGAATCAGCAGGAAGAGGAAATCAACTCCGGACTTGCTCAGGCGGAGCAGGAGATCAGTCAGAAACAGCAGGAGCTGGATGCACTGCAGGCACAGATCGACGAACTGGAAGCGACGATAGCATCGGATCCGGACTCTGTTACAGAAGAGATGAAGGCAAAGCTTTCGGAACTGAAAGGCCAGTGGGAAAGCGGAAACAGTGTCCTTGCGAATGCAAGAACTGAGCTGGAGGCAAAGAAAGCTCAAGCGCAGGAAGCGCTGCAGGAGATCGAGACACAGCGGACAGATCTTGCGGCGTCACAGAGCGAACTGGAACAGGCGGATCAGACCCTTTCGGAACAGGAAGCAGTCTTTCAGGAACAGGCAGCCGCAGCAAGAGAGGAGCTGTCTACACGGAAGGCTCAGTGGGAAGCCGGCGTAAAGGCGCTGGAAGAAGGAAAAGCGGCACTTGCAAGTGCAAAGCAGGCGACAGAGGCCAGGTTTGCGTCAGGAGATGAGCAGATTGCCGCTGCCGAAGCAAAGATCCGTGCTTCCGAGTCCGAACTTTCTTCGGCGGCATCTCAGATTGCAAGCGGAAGATCCCGGATTGAGGCTGCAAAAAATACGATTACGGAGCAGGAGACAAGTCTGGCACAGGCAGAAGCCGAACTTGCAGACGGACGGGCCGAACTGGAGTCCGGTCGGAAAGAATACGAAACACAGAAAGCAGACGCCGAGAAAGAACTGGCGGATGCTCAGATAAAGATCGACGATGCGAAAGCAGAGGTAGATGAGATCGAAGATCAGGAATGGTATGTCAATGACAGAGACGTTCTGGCAGAATACACAAGCTACGGCGAAAACGCAGACCGGATGCGTGCTATCGGAGAAGTGTTCCCGGAACTCTTCTTCCTTGTGGCGGCTCTGATCAGTCTGACAACCATGACAAGGATGGTGGAGGAAGAACGAACCCAGATCGGTACATTAAAAGCGCTTGGGTACGGAAAAGGAGCCATTGCAGGAAAATACATGATGTACGCATTTCTTGCGACGATGGGCGGCAGTATATTCGGAGTACTGATCGGAGAAAAACTATTTCCATATGTCATTCTTTATTCATACCAGATTATGTATACCCATCTGCCGCACATTGTGATCCCTTATCAGTGGAGCTATGCGGTGATGGCAACGGGAGCGGCACTGGCATGTACGCTGCTTGCCACGTTCTATGCATGTTATAAAGAACTGGCGGCACAGCCGGCGGAACTGATGAGGCCGCCTTCTCCGAAAGAAGGAAAGCGGATTCTTCTGGAACGAGTGACTTTGATCTGGAAACATTTGAACTTTACATGGAAATCCGCAATCCGGAATCTCTTCCGTTATAAGAAGCGGTTTTTCATGACAATCGCCGGAATCGGCGGCTGTATGGCGCTGATGGTAGTCGGATTCGGTATCCGGGATTCGATCATGTGCATTGGAACCATCCAGTATCAGGAGATTCAGGTCTATGATGGCATGATTTATCTGAGCAGCAGTGTGACAGAGGATCAGATTCAGCAGATTCAGGATGCCATGGATGGAATGAATAAGATGGACCGTTACATTGAGATGGAGATGACCAGAGAACCGGTGTCCGTATCCATTGACGGAAGCACAGAGGACGTTTACCTGTGCGTACCGGAGGACAAAGACGCGATCGAAGACTTTATGAACTTCCGAAGCCGGACGACAGGAGAGGTCTACCATATTCAGGATGAAGGTGTTATTCTGACAGAAAAAATGGCCAATACATTGGATGTTTCCAGCGGAGATACCATCTATCTCGGCGCGGACGGATCGGAAAAAGAAGTAACCGTCACGGCGGTCTGCGAAAACTATATGGAGCACTACGTCTATATGTCGCCGGAACTTTATCAGGAACTGTACGGAAAAGCACCGGAATACAACAGCATTCTTTTTGATCTGAAGGATGCGTCCACCCGGGAACTGTCACAGACGGGAGAAGAACTGTTGAAGTATGACGGCGTGTTGAATGTCACCTATACAAACAGTATTGAGGATCAGTTAAATACGATGCTGCAAAGCCTGAATCTTGTTATCGTGGTACTGATTGTTTCCGCGGGACTGCTTGCCTTTGTGGTATTGTACAATCTGAACAATATCAATATCACAGAACGCCGCAGGGAGCTTGCGACCCTGAAAGTACTCGGATTTTATGATATGGAAGTCAGTTCCTATGTTTACAGGGAAAACATTATGCTGACAATATTCAGTATCGCGGTCGGCATCGTGCTCGGGGCACTTCTTCACCGGTTTGTCATCACGACTGTGGAAGTGGACGCGGTTATGTTCGGAAGAGTGGTTAACTGGCAGAGTTATCTCTACAGCGCACTGTTCACCACGGCATTCTCCCTGTTTGTCAACTGGGTAATGTATTATAAACTGAAGAAGATTGATATGGTGGAATCACTGAAGAGTGTGGAATAAAAAGAACTCCTTTCATGAGAGGCATGAGAAAGGCTGATCGTGAAAGGAGTTCTTTTTGAGAAAAGAGTGAAACAGAAGCAAGAAAAAAGCAAGGATTTCCACATACATATAGACAGGCCTGCATGATATAATGGAAGAAATTCTCAGGAGGTGAAAAGATGAAGCATGGCGGCTCGATCCATAAAAGAGTAATGTATTACGCACAACAGGAAAAAGAAGTGCTTTATTGTGATCTGAACATCAAGGACACAGGTTATACGGAAAGGCAGGCAGAGAAAAGCAGAGAAAAGTACGGAAGCAACCTGATTTCCGGCCGCGCGTCCGACACGATATTCTACCGCCTGCGCAGGGCGTTTATCAATCCGTTTACAACGGTACTGCTGGCACTTGCAGTAGTATCGTTTATTACAGATATGCTGCAGGTCGAAAGCTTCAGCCGCAATGTGACAGCTTCACCGATTATTTTCTGCATGCTTGTTGTCAGTGGAATGATACGTTTTATTCAGGAAATGAAATCAAAAAAGGTGGCGGATCACCTGGTCAGCCTTCTGCATTCTACCGTGACTGTGCTTAGAGAAGGAAAATGGACAGAACTTTCATCCTCCGAGCTGACAGTTGGAGATCAGGTACGCATTTTCGCCGGAGACCGGATTCCGGCAGACATCCGTCTCACAAAAACAGCAGACTTGTTTCTTTCACAGTCTGTCATTACAGGAGAAAGTGCCGTGCTGGAAAAAACATCGGGGAAAATCAGTATACAGGACAGCTGCACTTACAGCGATTATAAAAATATTGCATGGATGGGCTCGGCGGTAATGGGCGGATCCGGAGAAGGGATTGTGCTGGCTGTCGGGCCGGATACAGTGTACGGCGGCTTTTCGGGAATGATATCGCAGCGGAAAAACAAGTTTGACCAGGGAGCTGCTTCTATTGCCCGGGTACTGCTTCGGTTTATGGGAGTCCTCATTCCAATTGTATTTGTTGCATGCGGCCTTACAAAAGGAAACTGGGCGGCTGCATTTCTGTTCGCCCTGTCCGTAGCAGTAGGTCTTACCCCGGAAATGCTTCCCATGGTTATTAATGCCTGCCTTGCAAAAGGGAGTGCTTCTATGGGGAAAAAGCAGACAGTAGTAAAAAACATTAATGCCATGCAGGGATTTGGAAGCATGGACGTACTTTGCGTCGACAAAACCGGAACGTTGACGGGAGATATAATTTTGCTGGAATACTATATGGATATCCTTGGGAATGAAAGTGAACGGGTACTCGAACTTTCCTATCTGAACAGCCTTTATCATACAGGAGTCCGGAATCACCTTGACACAGCGGTTTTGAAATACAGAGAAATGCCGGGGCTTGGTGAACAACTCGGCAGGGCTGCAGAGCAGAAAGCCAAACTGGATGAGATTCCGTTCGACTATGAGCGGAAGATCGCAAGTATTCTGGTAGGCGGAGAAGAAAACAACCTCCTGATTGTAAAAGGCAGTATTGAAGAAGTGTGCAGCCGCTGCAGATATGTGGAGTATAAAGGAGAAAAAAGAGAAAAGAAACCCGAAAATAGTTTCGATGTCCATGCGGTTGTAGATGAGATACTCGAAGACGGGATGAAAGTTCTGGCAGTAGCCTACAAGCCTGTGAAAAAGAATAATCTGACAAAAGAAGATGAAACAGACCTGATACTGATCGGCTATCTTGCCTTTTTTGATGCTCCGAAGAAGACGGCGGCGGATGCGATCGGGAAGCTGAAAGCCCTTCAGGTCGGAATCCGTGTATTAACAGGAGATCAAAAAAGCGTTGCGGCATCAGTCTGTCATCGTCTGGGAATTGACACAAGTCAGATACTTACCGGAGCAGAGCTGGACGCTATGAGTGAAGAAAAACAGATCATGCAGATTGAGAACACAATGGTTTTTGCGGAGCTGTCTCCAAAACAGAAAGCGGAGATTGTTGAAACACTGCAGGCAAACGGGCATACAGTAGGATATTTAGGAGATGGAATGAATGATCTGCCCGCCATGGTGGAATCCGATGTGGGAATTTCGGTGGATACGGCAGCAGAGGCGGTAAAAGAAGGCGCGGATGTCATTCTTCTGAAAAAGGATCTCAACGTGCTGGAGGAAGGGATACTGGAAGGAAGAAAAGCCTTTTCCAATATGACCAAATACATACGGATTACAGCCTCATCCAATTTCGGAAATATTTTTTCAATAGTAATTGCAAGTGTTGTACTTCCGTTTCTGCCGATTACATCTGTGCAGCTCCTTTTGCTGAATCTGCTGTATGATACACTGTGCCTTGTCCTTCCATGGGATCACGTCGACCAGGATGCATGCTCCAGGCCACTGGAATGGTCAGGACGGACGCTGGGACGGTTTATGAAATTTTTCGGCCCGGTCAGTTCCTTCTTTGATGTGATTACATTTTTGTTCCTGTATTTCATTTTTTGTCCGGCCCTGTGCGGGGGAGAATTTGCGCAGCTTACGGAAACTGCGGCACAGACACAGTTTATTATGCTTTTCCAGACCGGATGGTTTCTGGAATCCATGTGGACTCAGGTGCTGATTCTTCATCTGCTCCGGACAAGAAGAATACCGATGCTGCAGAGCAGGCCTTCCGGCCCGGTGATGTTCGTTACAACAGTTGGAATTCTCTTCTTTACTGTTTTAACTTTCACACCGCTTGGAAAGATAATTGGAATGATGGCGATGCCGGTTTCCTATTTTGGCTTTCTGGTCGGGGTTGTGATTTTATATCTTTTTGTTGTAACTGTTGCCAAAGGGATTTATGTCCGCAAATATAAAGAATTATTTTAAAAGGAGGAAGCAGAATGAAAAAGAAAATCGGTTTAATCAGTCTGGATTCCTCCACTGCAAAATGGATTTATGAAAAGTTACGCATATCCTCGCAAGGAGGAATGGCAGCTCAGGATTTTCAGGAAGGACTGGAGGATCTGCTAAATGGTGCCGTTGATTCTCTTATGCTGGAGCTGGATGAAACAGAAACACCGGTTTTACAGTCAAACCATTTACTCGTCTGCGGCGCACTCTCCATTGATCCAAGATTTCGGAAAGTCATCCGGGAAGGGGCGGAAATCCCGCTTACCCCGAAAGAATTTGATATTCTCTGGTTTCTGGCCCGCAACAGGGGAGAAATATTTACAAAAGAGCAGATTTACAAGGCAGTGTGGGAAGGAGAATATATGCTGGATGACAGCAACATCATGGCGTTCATAAGGAAACTGAGGAAAAAAATCGAGCCAAATCCGGATGCACCGGAATATATTCTGACCATCTGGGGAATCGGATATAAATTTAATGACCGGATATAACTGCAGAAACACCCTTTCACGGCTGAAGATCATTCGGCCGGAAAGGGTGTTTCTTACTGTAAACGCAAGAAAATCGCAAGGATTTAACCATGTGATTTTTTCTGCGTTTTTTCTATACTCAAAATGAAAGGAGGTATCTGCCGTTGAACAAATGAAAAGGAAGGAGATAAAAACATGCTCAAAGAAAGAAAACTGACTGTCCGGACAGCTGCGGAGGGCCCGGTAAAAGTTATTTTGAAAGAACTGAATACAAGCCTGCGCGGGCTTGATCCGGAAACGGTCATGGAAAACCGTTCACGCTATGGAACAAATAAAGTCACTCATGAAAAGAAAAAATCATTGCCGAAACGGATGGCCGGGGCATTCATCAACCCGTTTACCGCAATTTTGCTCTGTCTTGCGGCCGTATCCACGGTGACGGACATGATACTGCCGTATTTTTCCATACTTGGCCATACTCCGGAGGATTTTGACTGCCTTACTGTCGCTATCATTCTTGTTATGGTAGCTGTATCAGGCACACTCCGGTTTGTACAGGAATCAAGAAGCGGGAATGCAGCAGAAAAACTTCTGGAAATGATTACAACTACCTGTACGGTGACCCGAAAAGAACACGGAACAGAAGAAATACCGATGGACGATCTTGTAGTGGGAGATATCGTACATTTATCAGTAGGAGACATGGTTCCGGCAGATGTCCGGATACTTGACGCAAAAGATCTTTTTGTCAGCCAGTCCGGACTGACCGGAGAAAGTGAGCCGGTTGAAAAGCTGGCAGTTGCGGTTCAGGCTGAAGAAAACGCAGTCACAGAGTACAGTAATATAGCATTTATGGGAAGCAATGTAGTGTCAGGAAGCGGAACCGCGGTTGTGATCTGTACCGGGGACCATACGCTGTTTGGATCCATGGCGGCTTCCATGGCCGAAGAGCCGGCCGAGACAAGCTTTACGAAAGGCGTAAATGCAGTTTCGTGGGTCTTGATCCGATTCATGCTCATTATGGTTCCGCTTGTCTTTATTTTTAACGGAGTTACAAAAGGGGACTGGCTGGAAGCTTTTCTTTTCGGGATTTCCATTGCAGTCGGGCTGACACCGGAAATGCTTCCGATGATTGTAACGACATGTCTTGCCAAAGGAGCAGTCTCCATGAGCAAAAAGAAAACCATTGTTAAAAACCTGAATTCGATTCAGAATTTCGGCGCTGTGGACATCCTTTGTACAGATAAAACCGGAACACTGACACAGGATAAAGTCGTGCTGGAATATCACCTGAATGTCAGCGGAAAAGAAGACATGCGCGTATTGCGGCACGCATATCTGAACAGTTATTTTCAGACAGGGTATAAAAATCTGATGGATCTGGCGATTATCCATAAAACCGAGCAGGAAGAGGCAGAAAATCCGCAGCTGACAGATTTGTCTGAAAACTATATTAAAGTAGATGAAATCCCGTTTGATTTTACAAGACGAAGGTTATCTACGCTGGTACAGGACAAAAACGGGAAAATACAGATGGTAACTAAAGGAGCAGTGGAAGAAATGCTTTCCATCTGTGCTTATGCAGAATATGACGGAGAAGTAGTGCCGCTGACAGGAGAAATCAGGGAGAAAATAATAAACACGGTAGATGGATTAAATGAAAAAGGATTTCGTGTTCTGGTGGTTTCTCAGAAAAGCAATCCGTCTCCGGTTGGAGTTTTTGGGGCACAGGACGAATGCGATATGGTCATGATGGGGTATCTGGCCTTCCTGGATCCGCCGAAAGAGTCTACGATGGAAGCGATTCAGGCACTAAAACGGTACGGGGTTGCCACAAAAATACTGACAGGTGACAACGAGAAAGTAACACGCACAATATGCAGACAGGTAGGACTGAAAGTCCGGGGAATGCTTTTAGGAACAGATCTGGAAACTATGACTGATGAAAAACTGGCGGAAGAGGCTGAATACACAGATGTATTCGCAAAGCTGACACCGGAGCAGAAAGTCAGGGTAGTCAGGGTACTGCGCGAAAAAGGCCATACGGTAGGATTTATGGGAGACGGCGTTAACGATGCAGCCGCAATGAAGTCGGCGGATATCGGAATTTCGGTGGATACCGCTGTTGATGTTGCAAAGGAATCCGCAGATATTATTCTTCTGGAAAAAGATCTGATGGTATTGGAAGAAGGCATTATTGAAGGAAGGAAAACCTATGCCAACATGCTTAAATATATTAAAATGACCGCTTCCTCCAATTTCGGGAACATGTTTTCAGTACTGGCGGCATCAGCATTGCTTCCGTTTCTGCCAATGATGAGTGTACAGCTGATTTTTCTGAATCTGATCTACGACCTTTCATGCACGGCAATTCCCTGGGACAATGTTGACGAAGAATTTCTGCTTGAACCAAGGCGATGGGATGCATCGTCCGTTGGAAACTTTATGATTTGGATTGGTCCTACAAGTTCTGTTTTTGATTTTCTAACTTACATTTTCCTGTATTTTGTGTTCTGCCCGGTCTTCGTCTCGGGAGGCATTCTTTATAATGATCTGCCGTCACATTTTCAGGGGGAAGAACTTATCCGGCTGCAGTCCATGTATACAGCCATGTTTCAGGCGGGATGGTTCATAGAATCCATGTGGAGCCAGACACTGGTTATCCATATGATCCGCACACCAAAACTGCCTTTTGTGCAGAGCCATGCGTCTGCACCTTTGACGCTCCTGACTTGTGCAGGTATAACCGTGCTTACCCTGATTCCGTTTACCCCGCTTGGCACAATACTTGGATTTGCACCTCTGCCATTAAGCTATTTTGCTTTTCTGATCCCGTGTACTCTGCTTTATATGGCACTGGCTACCAGTCTGAAAAAAGCATATGTAAGGCATTATGGAGAATTATTATAAGGAGGGCGCGAACAATGAAATGGTCAACAATCTGGATAAAACTATTTGGAACTACCAGTCTGTTTGGAGTGGATATGGGATTCTGGGTATCTATATCTGCAGTTCTTCTGATTGTACTGGCAATGAATCTTGTATTCTGGGGGATGAAACCAAAAAAAGATGGAAGTGAAAAGTGATAATTGTAAACAGGAAAAGTACTGCTGTCCATGAATGATCAGATATCATTACAGGACAGCAGTACTTTTCTAATGGGAAAATTCACAGAGTTTTTTACTCTGTGAAATATTTTTTATTTCATTATAAATAGAGATAACATTTTCTTCTGTTACCCTCAATTATTATAGCACAATAAGTAAAAAAAGCAACGAGATTATCTACTGCGATGGCAGAAAACAGTTGATTTTATCTGTCCACAATGCTGTCCTTTACAAATTTCAAACATAATAAAGATCTTTTCACCGTCAAAATCCTTGTCTGTCCAGTATTTGTTTCCCATGATCAAACAAGAAATTCATGATTATTTTTCTATTTCCAAGTCTTTTCATTTCCCGTCAATAAAAAACGTCAGACAGAGTCTCCTCCAAAAAACCAGTCGGTGCCTCCATACGGCCTCTGCCTTTTCGCAGAGTAAAAAACTTTACGAAAAGGGGGAAGCAGCCATCTGGTATATGCTGCATTGCGGAAAGGGACAGGAAGCAGAGGCCGTGCAGAACTGGAAACAGCAGGATTCCGCTGCCAGGGCACAAGCATTTCTGTTTACCTTTGAGCGGATGAAACGGTATGAGGGAAGCTGGCATTCTCTCCATGCACCGCTGTTTCCGGGCATGTTCTTTCTGGAAAGTGAAACAGACTGCGTTCCAAGGGATCAGGAAGTGGTTCCGGTGGATGAAGAGACAGAAGCATTTCTGCGCAGACTTGGTGGAGCGGATCATTATGTTCCCATGTCCAGAGGCATTATCCGGGACGGTGTGACGATAGTGACAGAAGGCCCTCTTGTTGGAATCGAAGCAAGAATCAGGAAAATTGACCGACATCGGCGTCTTGCAAAAATCGAAGGACCGTCAGAACTCTGGCAGAATGAAGGATTCTGGACCGGCCTTGAGATTACGTCAAAAAGCTGAGAGGTGTGGAGCATGGAAAACTGGTATGCACTCAGGACTGTACCCGGAAAAGAAGAAGCGGCGGCAGAGCTGTTACGCCAGACAGTAGATCCTGCACTGTGGGATGTCTGCAGCGTATTGAAAAAGCAAAAACTGTTTCGTGCAGATGGAAAGCTGATTCTGGATACGGAACTGATGTTTCCGGGATTTATTTTTGTAAAAACAGATCAGATGGGAGAACTGGCAGAAGTTCTGGAAAGATCGCGAGAATACCCACAGCCTGTCGGAGGAAAAGAATGTCCAGTCCGGATTGAAGAGGAAGATCTGCACTTTCTTCAACAAGTCTGTGGAAAACGGCTGGATGTTCCAATGGGACTGTCGGAAGTCGAAGCGGATGACGAGGGAAATCTGATCCGGGTCGGTGGAATTCTCAAACCATATTCCGGGCAGATTGTCAGGAAACGTCTGAGAAAACGCTATGTACTGGCAGAAGTAGGACTCTTTGGAAGACAGGAAACGATTCTGTTTGGAATCCGCCTTCCAGGGGATCAGATCTGGCAGAATGATACAAAAATACAGCAGCAAACATTTTCACGACAGTAAAGACTGCCGGGAAAAGAACTGCCGTAAGAAAAGGGAATGAGTTCGGGGCGCAGGCCGTGAAATGGCGAAGCACGCCCTTTTTCAGGAGGGACTATGTGGTACGTGATACAGGTGATGACCGGAAAAGAAGAGGAAATGAAAACGATCATCGAAAGCAAGCTTCACAGAGATCTCTATGAAGACTGCTTTTACATAAGAAGAGAGAGGATCTGGTGTCTGGAAGGACAGAAGATCTGCCATGTGGAAACCATGTTTCCGGGGTATCTCTTTGTCACCACAAAAGATCCGGAAGCCCTGTACTGGGAACTAAAACACATCCCCGGACTTACGAAATTACTGCGGGCCGAGGAAGACGTCTTTCTTGCAGTTTCATCAGAAGAACAGGAATTTCTTGAGAATCTGATTGATGGAGACAAGGAAAAGATTGTCCGGCTGTCGGATGTAGAGCTGGACGACGAGAAGAAGATTCTTTCGGCAGAAGGACCGCTGAAACATTATGTTGGAAATATCGTAAAGAAAAAGATACGTCTTTGTTATGTAATGATAGAAAAAGAACTGTTCGGACAGAGAAGGAAGATACTGATCGGGATCCGGACGAGGGAGGAGAGAAAGAAATGAAAAACCTGCTGATTTTAGGCGCAGGAGGACATGGACGTGTAGTAGCTGAAACGGCAAGAGCTATGCGGGATACGGAAGGTAATCCGGTATATGACAAGATTGATTTTCTGGACGATTTGAAACCGGGGGCAGTTGGGAAAATCAACGACCTGCCGGTATTTAAAAAAGAATATCAGGATGTATTCCCTGCAGTGGGTGTGTATCAAAAACGGCTGGAACTGTATTCACGGGCGAAACGCTTTGGATTTACAGTTCCAGTTTTGATTCATCCAGAAGCATATGTCAGTCCGTCGGCAACGATCGGAGAAGGAACGGTGATTCTTCCTAAAGCGGTCGTACATACGGAAGCGACGATTGGAAAGGTATGTATTCTTTCGATCGGAAGCCTGACCGATCATGACTGCGTGCTGGAAGACGGTGTCCATCTGGACTGTGGAGCAATTATAAAAGGAAGCAGAATTCTGGAGGGAGAGAGGATACCCTGCGGGATGGCGATAGAAAATCAAAAAGAAATGAGAAAGGGATAAGCAAGGGGGAGATATCCTCTTTGAAAATGGGAGTGTAGTCATGAGGAAGAAAAACTATCTGAAGAAAAAGCAATATCTGGACATCTATTTATCTTTGATGGCGCTGGTGTTCCTGTCGCCATTCTTTCTTGCGCTGATGATCGCAATCAAACTGGATTCACCAGGGCCGGTCTTTTTTAAACAGAAGCGCGTAGGAATTCACAAAAAACATTTTTACATTTTGAAGTTTCGGACCATGCGGACAGATACGCCGAAAGATATGCCGACTCATCTTTTAAAAGATCCGGATCAGTATATTACAAAAGTCGGAAAGTTCCTGAGAAAAACATCTCTGGATGAGCTGCCGCAGATCATTAATATCCTGAAAGGCGACATGGCGATTATCGGGCCGAGACCGGCACTCTGGAATCAGTATGATCTGATCGAAGAACGTGACAAGTATGGAGCAAACGATATTCTTCCGGGACTGACCGGATGGGCACAGATCCACGGAAGAGACGAGCTGGAAATTTCGGAGAAAGCAAAACTGGACGGCTATTATGTGGAGAATTTAAGCTTCGGTCTGGATGTGAAATGCTTCTTTGGCACGATCCTGTCTGTGCTGCGGTCAGATGGTGTGGTAGAAGGCGGAACCGGCGAGATGAAGAGACGATCTAAAAAAATGTAGAGGTGTGCTTGAAATGAAAAATAGAAAATCCACGTTAAAAGAAAAGGCGGTATTACTTGGTGTTCCAGCAATTGGTGCTGCAGTAGCAGTTTATAAAAAAAACCAGGCCCGGACACAAATTTATAAAGAACTTTTAAAAAATGAAGAACCAAAGCAAAAAGATAATAGTGATCAGAAAAATAGTGTTAAGAAGCGCATCTTAATTACTGGCCAAGGTAGTTATATTGGAGAATCCGTTGAGAAGTGGCTTGTAAGATTTCCAGAAAGCTATGATGTAGACACAGTAGATATGATTGGAGATGCGTGGAAAAACACGGATTTCTCTGTATATGATGTGGTATATCATGTGGCAGGAATTGCGCATGCTGATGTTGGAAATGTAACAGAGGAACAGAAGAAACTATATTATCAGGTTAATACTGACTTGGCAGTTGAAGTGGCTGAATATGCAAAAAAAAGTGGAGTGAAGCAGTTTATTTTTATGTCTTCGATGATTGTTTATTCTGGATGTAAGGAGAAAATCATAACAGAAAAAACAGAACCACAGCCGCTTAATTTTTACGGAGATAGTAAATGGCAGGCAGATCAAAAGCTGCAGGAACTTAAAGATGATAAGTTTAAAGTAGTTATTTTACGACCTCCAATGATTTATGGAAAGGGAAGTAAAGGAAATTATCCAGAGCTTGCGAAATTAGCTACGAGAATTCCAGTTTTTCCAAAAATAAAGAATAGAAGATCTATGCTCCATATCGACAATTTATGCGAGTTTGTAAAACTAATGATTGATAATGAAGAGTCTGGAGTATTTTTCCCTCAAAATGCAGAATATACCAATACGTCAGAAATGGTACAGATGATTGCAACGGTACATGATCATATGATGCTCATAATACCAGGA
Organism: Drancourtella sp. An57; assembly: GCF_002161525.1. Classification (NCBI taxonomy): domain Bacteria; kingdom Bacillati; phylum Bacillota; class Clostridia; order Eubacteriales; family Oscillospiraceae; genus Drancourtella; species Drancourtella sp. An57. The sequence goes on along the minus strand of NZ_NFHY01000011.1, from coordinate 16,895 downwards.
ATGTCATGGGCTACAAAAATTATGATGCATATACCAGGAAAAATAGGTGCTCTATCAGAAAAAGTATTCGGAGATCTGGCTTATGATCTGACAATGAGTACATATAAAGAAAACTATCGTGTTCATACATTGATAGATTCAATAAAAGCAACAGAGGAAACGGAGTAATGAAAAGAGTTTTATTTTTAGTAAACCACGATGTGGTCATATACAATTTTCGGAGAGAACTGGTAGAGGAACTGTTGAAAGAAGAATGTGAAGTTATTATTTCCTCTCCATATGGTGAGCGTATCGACCTTTTAAAAGAAATGGGATGTAAGTATGTTCCGGTAAAATTAGATCGTCATGGAAAAAATCCAATAGATGAAATTAAACTTATTTTATACTATATAGAACTTATTCGAACAGTTAAACCCAATATAATCTTTTCCTATACAATAAAGCCTAATCTGTATGGAGCAGTAGCTGCATCTATTTGTAAAGTACCGATTGTAGTGAACATCACAGGACTTGGATCAGCAGTTGAGAATCCAGGAAAAATGCAAAAATTGATGATATTAGCGTATAAATTAGCTTTTAGGAAAGTACAAACTGTATTTGTACAAAATAAGGAAAATAGGAAATTTTTTATTGATAATCATATTGCTGTGGATAAATTAAAATTGCTCCCGGGATCGGGGGTTAATTTAGAACAATTTCACGTACTCGATTATCCAAGTGATGATAAGGTTGAATTTGTATTTATTTCCAGAATCATGAAAGAAAAAGGTATAGACCAATATCTTGAGATGGCGAAGTATATTAAGAAAAAATATCCTAAAACACATTTTCATATCTGTGGCTTTTGTGAAGAAGAATATGAAAATATTTTAAAGGAATATGAAAAAGAAGGGATTGTAACCTACCATGGACTCATTATGGATGTGAGAGAAGTATTATCATATACACATTGTACTGTGCATCCGAGTTATTATCCTGAAGGAATTAGTAATGTATTGTTAGAAAGTGCTGCATCAGGAAGACCACTTATATCAACAGACAGAAGTGGATGTAGAGAAGTTATTGATGATGGAGTAAACGGATATATTATTCCTCAGAGAGATACAAAGGCTTTAATTGAAGCAGTAGAAAAATTTTTAAGTCTTGATAATGAAAAAAGACGACAAATGGGATTAGCTGGAAGAGAAAAAGTGAGGCGTGAGTTTAACAGAGAATGTGTAATTAATGCATATTTAGAACAAATGTCTTGTGTCAATGAAAGGGAAATATAAATGGTTAGAGTCTTACATATGATTGGAAGTTTAGAATTGGGTGGTTCGCAGTCAATGATTATGAATATTTATAGGAAGATTGATCGTGAAAAGCTTCAATTTGATTTTATTGTTGATCATCCTGATAGAATGTATTTTGCTGATGAGATACACAAACTTGGTGGAAAAATATTTATAATGCCAACATTCGTAGGAAGCAATGTATTGGAGATTAGAAAAAAGTGGAAGAAATTTTTTCTAGATCATCAGGAATATAAAATCCTTCATAGTCATGTTAGAAGTTATGCCTCTCTTTATTTGCCAATAGCTAAGAAGTTTGGAATAACAACAATTATTCATAGTCATAGTACTTCAAATGGAAGAGGAGCAACAGCATTGATAAAAAACATTTTGCAAATACCGCTTCGCTTTCAAGCGGACTATTTTATGGCTTGTTCTAAATGTGCAGGGCAGTGGCTTTTCGGGAAGAGAATAGTTAGACAAAAAAACTTCTTTATTATTAGAAACGCTATAGATTTGGAACAATTTGCATATAACGAAGACGTACGCATTAAAACCCGTAAAGAATTAGGAATAGAAAAGGAATTTGTATTAGGATTCCTAGGACGAGTGACAGCACCAAAAAATCCGTGGTTTGTATTAGATGTTTTTAATGAAATAAAACAAAGAAAGAAAAATGTAAAATTGCTGTTTGTGGGAGATGGGGAACTACTTCAAGAGATAAAAGAGAGTGCAAAAGATAAGGGACTTGCAAAAGATATTATCTTTACAGGGACTAAAGGTAATACATTTGAACTTTATGCAGCAATGGATGCGTATTGTTTTCCATCGTTATGGGAAGGCTTGGGGATTTCATTAATTGAAGCACAAGCTTCGGGAGTGTATTGTATTTGTTCAGAAAATATCCCTGACGAAGCAATAGTAACAGATTTTGTTGAGAAGGTGAAACTGGATAAAGGTGCTGCTATTTGGGCCAGAAAAATATTACAGCATCAAAAATACAATAGAAAGTGTACCTCTGATCTCATAAGGAAAGCTGGGTATGATATTAGAGAAAATGCGAGATGGATTCAGAAGTTTTACTTAAAAATAGGAAAGAGCATTTAAAGGGAGAGAGGTAATGGTTGATAAAACTATAAGTAAAGAAGACACCACCGTATTGAAGGGGATAGCCATTATTATGATGGTTTCAGGGCATGTAATGACTTTAGAATGGATGGAAAAATTCGTTCAAATATGGGATATTACAATAAATAACATACCTTTAGCCGCAATTATAAGTGATATATTTAATTATTGCGTGTCAATTTTTGCTTTCATATCAGGATATGCTTGGGGGAGAGAATATCCTGTGCCAAAATGCAAAAGGCAGCAATATTATAAAAAATGTATGCGAAGAATTGTAAAATTATATATCGTGTACTGGATTATTTTAGCTTTTATTAATTTTCCGGTTTATGAATTGGAAAGTTGCATTGACATTGGAAAATGGGAAATTCCGGGAGTATCTGAAATAGTTAAAAATTTGATGGCAGTATCTTCGGAAATTTCAAAATTTAACTGGTATGTTCTTTTCTTTGCAATAGCAGTGATAACATATCCATTTTTGAAAAGTATATTAGATAAAGTATCTGGTTTTCCATATTTAAAAATATGTATGGTTATTATAGCATTTTTGATAATGAGATTTATATTTAGAATATTATATAGTTATAACATAATTAATATTGAGATACTAAATATTGCATCGAGATACTTTACCAATATGCCAACAATCTTAATTGGAACATTGGTATATCAATATAATTTGTATGGTAAGATTAGAGGAAAGTTAAATTCGAAAAAATGTTTATTTATATCTCTAATTATATTATTGGGAGCTTCTAGCGGAAAGTTTTTTATGCACTTTGTCTTGAAAAATACATCCAATATAGATAGTTTTCTGATTCTCTTTGTAATGTTTGCTTTGATGACCATTATACATGAGATATACGAAAATAAAAACATGATTTCAGGATTTATTTTGAAAATATTAAGGCATTTAGGAAAATATAGCTTGTATATTTGGCTTATACATTCGATATTTGTAAGTGAAATTATACAGCCATTTACTTATGTTTTACATTTTCCTATCCTAATAGTTTGCGAAGTTTTGATTATTTCGCTTGCATTAGCCTGGATAATCCATAAAGTAGCAAATAAAAAATGATTATTATAGAAATCTGAGGGGATATTATTATGAATGAAAGAAAAATACGTGTATTGCATGTTGGAATAGATTCTCATTTAGGAGGAATAGAAACATATTTACTGAAGATAGCGACATATATAGATAAAGAAAAATATCAGTTTGATTTCTTGGCTTTTAAAGGTTCAGAACCATGTTTTAGAAAAGAACTAGAAGAATTAGGATGCCATTTCTTTTATATTGAACAAAGAAGAAAAAATTATATGGCATATCTTAGAGATCTAAATGCGTTATATGATAAGGAAGACTTTGATATTGTTCATTGCCACTTGAATTCTTTAAGTTGTATAGAACCTTGTATGATTGCATTAAAAAAAGGATATAAGGTCATTGTTCACTCTAGAAATGCAGGTAATATAGTTTCATTAAAATCTAGGATTTTGCACAAAATGAATTATTATTGTTTGCCTAAAAAAAAGATATGTTGTGTGGCTGTATCAGATTTTGCTGGACAATGGATGTTTGGTAAAAAAGGGAAATTTACAGTTTTAAATAATGGCTTAAATGTTGAAAGATACAAATTTAGTGAAACAAGTAGGAATAAAATAAGAAAGGAATTAAAACTCAGTAATGAGCAGGAAGTTATTATACATATAGGGGCTTTTAGAACACAAAAGAACCATGATTTTTTAATCGATGTGTTCAAAGAATATTTGAAAGACAATCCCACATCGGTACTAATCCTAGTAGGTGATGGACCATTAAAAGAAAAAATACATAGTAAAGTCTGCGAACTTAAGATAGATAAAAATATAGTTTTTTTAGGGCAACGTAGTGATATACCTGAGTTATTATCGGCAGCAGACAAATTTTTCTTCCCATCATATTATGAAGGATTCCCTAATGCACTGCTTGAAGCAGAAGCATCAGGATTATATTGTGTCGTTTCAGATACGATTACAAGGCAGGCAATGCTATCCAATATGTGTTATAGTGTTGCATTAAAAGATCCGATTACAAAATGGACATCTGCATTAGGGAGAAAGGTTAATTGGGATAGAAATACAGGAACACAAAAAGTTAAACAGGCAAGACTTGATATTTCAGGAGAGATGCAAAGGCTCGATGATATATATATAAAAGTAATAAATAGCTTGTAGAAATAGAAGAAAGGTGTAGTTATTAAATGAAAATACATATCAAGATCGATACTTTAAAATGTATAGGTATTAGTATGCTATTATTCATGTTTTTATATGAAATAACTTTAAAAGGAAGTCCGTCAATACTTTCGAGTAGGAAAGTAGCTTATGCAATTATAATTTTTTGTTTTTTACTATATAACAAATCGTTAATAAAAAATCATAGTATATATTCGGCGTATTGGGGGATATTTCTTATTACAATTGCTGTTATTATACATGAATTAATATTATTAATGGTCTTCTCGATCCAGTCTGAATATATGATACTTCCAAGACTCATTTACTTTTTATTATATTCCGTTTTTGCAAGTTTCTTATGGGGGTATTTTTATAAATCCACAGATCAACTTATGGTTTCATTTGTGTTTGTGGGAATTATCCAATCTTTCATTGTTTATGGACAGTTATTGTCAGGAGCATTTAGAAACTTTTTGAATAATTATTTTCAACAAGTGGGTAATGTGGAATTTTTACGAGAACAAAGGGCAACAGGACTTGGAGCAGAAGCAGCAGCATTATCTATAACATTATTTATCTCGTTAATCGCATGTTCTTATTTTATATTATGCTATAATAATTATAAATTTATTGTCGCCTACGTTTTTATTTTGTCAGCGACCCTTTCGGTAGCTAGGACAGGATTTTATTGTGGGGCATTGCTAGGACTTTATAATTTATTTCGTATAATAATGAAAAAGGGAAGTTTCTTACAGGTCATAAAAACACTTTTTTATTTAGCACTTATTTTAGCAGTGCTTATTTTTTTTGTAGGAAAATATGGAGATATAGAACGTATACAATGGATATTAAACTGGGCAACCAAAATTTTTAGTCAGGGAAGTCAAGAAGATTCTATCAGTAGATTTATGAATATGGAAGTTCCACCTTTGGATGTATCTACCTATTGGGGAACAGGGGTATTTAGAGGCATAGGATGGAACGGAATAGATTTTCAAAATGATGGAGGGTATTTTCAAAGCTATTTTGCAATGGGTTTGATATGGTCGATTCTATTTTATGGAATCATATATTTTGTCATTCTGAAAACTATTTTTAAGATAAAAGATATAGAAGTAAAATTATTGATGTTAATTTTTGCAGTTGTTTTAATGGTCGTCGAAATAAAAGAACCATTTGTATTGAAATACGTCAGTGTTTTTAGCATCATGTTAATGCTAAACGTGATTGTAAAAAAGAAAGAAGGCTAAGAAATATGGATAAAATAAGTATCATTGTGCCAATATATAATGTAGAAAAATATTTAGAAAAGTGCGTATCCTCGATCATAAACCAAACTTATAAAAATATAGAAATTATTTTGGTTGATGATGGATCAACTGATAATTGTTATAGAATATGTGACGATTTTCAAAAGAAAGATAAGAGAATAATTGTGATACACAAAAAAAACGGTGGGTTGTCTGATGCTCGAAATGCAGGTCTACAGATTGCTACAGGTGAGCTTATAGCGTTTGTGGATGGAGACGACTATATAAAAAAAGATATGTATGAAAAAATGTATACATGTATGAAAAATACTAATGCTGATATTGTAGAATGTAAATGTATAAATGTCCGAAATGAAAAAGAAGAAATTGTTAATGAATCTTCAAAAACATATCTGTATGATGCTCAAGCAGCATTAAAACTGATGATGAGCAGTGGACAAAAGATACAGAAGCCACGTTTATCAGTATGGTCAAAATTGTTTAAAAAAGAAATTATTGATGGATTGAAATTTCCAGTTGGAAAAGTACATGAAGATATTGTTTTTGAAGCCAAAGCATTTTTAAACGCAGATAAAATATGTATTTTGGATAAATGTCTGTATTGTTATAATATTCGCGAAGGTAGTATTATGAATTCAGGATTTAGTAAAAAAGATTTAGATAAGTTAATACTTATGCAAGAAAGAACAAAACTGTTAAAAGAAAGAAAGCTAAATGCGTTGGCTGAGATTTCAGAAATAAATTATTATGAAACTGTATTAAGGTATTATTATTTGGCAAGTATAAATAAAGCAATAAATATTAAAAGACAACTAGAGGAACTACTAAAAAAGAATAAACATAGAATAATAAATTTGAAATTAAGTAAGACTAGAAAATTAGAGTTTAAGATGTTTTACTTTGCACCTCGAATTTATATTATATGGAATAATATAAAATATAGAATGAGAGGCGCGTGAAAATGAATAAAATAAGGAAAATCATAAAAAAGATTATTCCCCGAAACCTTAAAGTCTATTTGCATAAAAAGAAAAAAAGAGAGGAGTATATAAACTGCTCTTCATTCCAAGAGTTAAAAAAAACCGGAAAAAAAATCATATTATTTGGAACACCAGAATATGGAAATTTGGGTGATCATGCAATAGCAAAAGCAGAACTACTTTTTTTACAACGGTATTGTTCTCAGCTTCCAATAGTAGAAATAACACAAGAAATGCTGTTCTGGATAAAAGAAGAGGTATTTTGTCAAATAGAAAAAGAGGACATTTTGATTTATACAGGAGGGGGATTTTTCGGAACTTTATATAGTAAAGATGGCATGAGTTCATTAAGAGATATAGTTAGACGATTTCCATTGAATACAATTATAATTTTTCCACAAACAATTTTTTATTCTCAAGATAGAAGGGGAAAACGAGAACTAAATAATGACAGACGGCTTTTCAATAAACATGAAAAGCTATTTTTATTTTTAAGAGAGAAAAAGTCATATAGATTTGCTATAAAAGAAAAAATATTAAATGGTGATCATATATTTTGTGTTCCTGATATAGTGCTGACTTTGAGCCTTTCTAAAATGGCAGAAGAAAGAAATAATATATTAGTATGTTTAAGGAACGATAAGGAAAAAAGAGAAAGCATCAATATAGAAATAATAAAAAAATTTGTTGCTGAGCGTGGAATGCAAATAGAATTTGGAACAACAAGAATTGAGAAAGATTTAAAAGATTCTGTTGAACGAGAAAAGGCTTTGAATGATAAATTCAAAGAATTTGCGGCTCATAAATTAGTTATTACAGATCGTTTGCACGGAATGATTTTCTCTGTTATAACAGGAACCCCATGTATAGCAATAGATAATTTAACAAGGAAGGTTTCAGGGGTATATGAATGGATTAAAGATTTAGAATATATTATGTTGAGTGACAAAAAAGAGTTAGATAATACATTGTTATCTATAGAAAAATATTTAAATCAGGAATATACGTATAGAGAGAAACAAGAAGAATTTGAATCTTTAATAAAATTAATGAAGGAGATTATAGAATAGTTATGAAGAGATTTATTAATTTATATGTGCCAGTTACTACATGCAATTTAAAATGTCCATATTGCTATATTACACAAGAAGGTAAATGGAAAGCTGAATTACCAAAGTTTAATTATTCTGCAGAACATATCGGGAAAGCCTTATCAGCAGAAAGATTAGGAGGAATATGTCATATTAATATTTGTGGAGGCGGTGAAACCTTATTGCCAGAAGAAGTGGTAGATATTACTTATGAATTACTAAAACAAGGTCATTATATTATGATTGTTACAAATGGTACAGTAAGCAAAAGATTCGATCAATTCTTAAATATTCCAGAAAAATATAGAAAACAACTTGGCTTTAAATTTTCATTCCATTATCTGGAATTTAAAAGAACAAACAAATTAGATGATTTTGTAAACAATGTTCGCAAAGTAAAAGAAGCAGGTATGTCAATTTCTGTTGAAATGACACCTTATGATGAACTAATACCATACATTGATGAAATAAAAGAGTTCTGCTTGGAACAGTTTGGAGCATATTGTCACGTAACTGTTGCAAGAAAATCTAGTGATCCTAGATTACCTATATTATCTGATCATACAAAAGAAGATTATTATAAAATTTGGAATACTTTTGACTCGGAATTATTTAGATTTAAAATGTCTACATTTAATGTTAAGAGAAAGGAATATTGTTATGCTGGATGTTGGTCATTATGGGTCAATGCCGGAAATGGAATAACGACACAATGTTATGCGAGCCAATACACCCAGAATATTTTTGAAGATATATCTAAGCCGATTACATTTTTAGCAGTTGGTAATAAGTGTTCTCAGCCACATTGTCATAACGCGCATGCTTTATTAACATTGGGAGTAATTCCTGAAATGGCTACTCCGTATTATTCTGAAATGCGTGATAGAAAGGTTCAAGACGGCAGTTGGTTAAATGAGGAGATGAAAGAATTTTTGTCCCATAAACTTGTAGAAGAAAATAAACAATTTACTCAAAAAGAAAAGAGAAAAAATGATATTAAATGTAAGATTGAAAAAACTAAATATGTAGGAAAAAAAATTATTAAGAAAGTGAGAGGGAACTAATTAGGATGGCTAGTGTAAAAAAGAATTTCTTATACCAAAGTGCCTATGAGATTCTCGTTATAATTTTGCCATTAATTACTTCCCCGTATGTTTCAAGGGTATTAGGAGCAAAAAATTTAGGAATTTATTCCTATACATATTCAGTAGCTTACTATTTTTCTCTATTTGCATTATTGGGGATCAAGTATTATGGAAATAGAAAGATCGCACAGACAAAAAACTCTAAAACCGAGTTGGCTAAAGTTTTTTCAGAAATATTGTGTATACATTTAATTACATCGGGCATTGTTTTTGTCTTGTATCTGTTCTATGTAAGTTTTTTTGTAAATGAAAATAAAATGTATGCATATCTCCAAGCCATGTACGTATTAGGATCTGTGTTTGACCTAAATTGGTTTTTTTTCGGAATGGAAAAATTTGATGTTACTGTTAAGCGAAATACAATTATAAAAATACTTACAGTTCTATCAATATTTGCTTTTGTGAGATCAAATAGTGATTTGATTATTTATATTTGGATTATGGCTTTAGGTAATTTATTTGCACAGCTTTATTTATGGATTGTATTGAAAAAAGAAGTTAGTATATGTAAAGTATCCGTAAAATCAAGTTTTCGGCATTTAAAACCACTTTGTCTATTATTCATCCCATTAGCTGCTTCTAGTATTTATCAAGTATTATCAAAAATAATTTTAGGAAATATAGCAGGGGAATATCAACTAGGGCTTTTTGATAATACGCAAAAGCTTATCAATATACCAATGAGCTTAATTATAGCGTTTGGTAATGTAATGCTTCCGAAAATGTCTAATATGTTTAAAAACAATGACGAAGAAAAGGGAATGGCTTATCTAGAAAAAACTATTCCGCTAATTATGTGTATTGCCTTTGCGCTATGCTTTGGATTAATGTCTGTATCAGAAACATTTGCACCTGTGTTTTGGGGAGAAGAATTTACTGAGGCATCAAGACTGGTGGCAATTAATGCCATTGTTATTCCATTTTATGCATTTGCGAATGTATTAAGAACACAGTTTTTGATTCCGCGTGGAAAAGATATTGTATATACATTTGCGATTGTTGGTGGTGCATTAATTAATATTGTAGCCAATATTATTTTAATACCATATTATGGCGCAATGGGGGCGGTATTCGGAAACGTAGCAGCAGAGGTTTCTGTTAGCATTATACAGGCAATTTGGTTAAGAAAAGAGGTTAAAATAAAAAAATATCTAAAACTTGGAATTCCATTTTTAACGATTGGGATTATTATGAGCATAGTAGTAAAAGCCTCAGAACAAGTTCTGGAAAAAAATGTAATAGGTTTGATGTGCGAAGTTGCAATTGGTGCATTAGTATATTGCTTATTGAGTTTGACATATTTTATAAAATCAAAAAATGAATTTGTTTTATCTATGTTGGAAAATGTAAAAAGGAAGTGGATTAAATGAAAAAGTCTTTAGAAATGAATCATCAGGTGATCCTAATCACCGGAGCCGCTGGTTTCATCGGTTCCAACCTAGTCTTAGAACTTCTAAGATCTGACGACCCGGTACATATCATCGGGATCGACAACATGAATGACTACTATGATGTGAGCATAAAAGAATATCGATTAGAAAAAATCAAGTCCATGTCAGAATCAAAACCAGATTCGACATGGACTTTTATTAAGGGCTCAATTTCAGACCGGGATCAGATTAATGCGATATTTGATGAATATAAACCGTCAATCGTAGTCAATTTAGCAGCACAGGCAGGCGTCAGGTATTCTATTACGAATCCGGACGCTTATATTGAATCCAATATGATTGGATTTTACAACATTCTGGAGGCGTGCCGTCATTCTTACGATAATGGACAGCCGGGCGTAGAACATCTTGTATATGCCTCTTCATCCAGTGTATACGGATCCAATAAAAAAGTTCCGTACAGTACAGAAGATAAAGTAGACAATCCGGTCAGCCTTTATGCGGCGACTAAAAAGAGCAATGAACTGATGGCGCATGCTTATTCCAAACTTTATAACATTCCTTCCACGGGATTACGATTTTTTACCGTTTATGGGCCAGCCGGGAGACCGGATATGGCCTATTTTGGTTTTACCAATAAACTTCGGGAAGGAAAAACGATTGAGATCTTTAATTACGGAAACTGTAAAAGGGATTTTACTTATGTAGATGACATTGTGGAAGGCGTGAAGCGTGTAATGGCAGCACCGCCTGAAAAAAGAACCGGGGAAGATGGTTTGCCGGTTCCTCCGTATGCAGTATACAACATCGGAAATAGTAATCCGGAAAATCTGCTTGAGTTCGTTGATATTCTTCAGCAGGAATTGATACGTGCAGGCGTTCTTCCGGAAGATTATGATTTTGAAGCTCATAAAAAACTGGTACCAATGCAGCCGGGAGATGTTCCGGTTACATATGCAGATACCTCCGCATTGGAACGCGATTTTGGTTTTAAACCGTCCACCCCGCTTCGGGAAGGACTGCGTAAGTTTGCCGAGTGGTACCGGGAATTTTATATGAACAAATAAAACAAGAGTGAAAGAGAAAGGAATATGAATATGAGGGAATTTCATGAGTTAAAAATTGCAGTAGCCGGAACTGGTTATGTAGGATTATCTATTGCAACATTACTTGCACAGCATCATCATGTTACAGCGGTAGACATTATTCCGGAAAAAGTAGAACTGATTAATCAGAAAAAAAGCCCGATTCAGGATGATTATATTGAGGAATATCTGGCAAATCATACACTGGATCTGATTGCTACTACAGATGGAGAAAGTGCATATCGGGATGCAGATTTTGTTGTGATTGCAGCACCAACAAATTATGATTCCAAACGGAACTTTTTTGACACATCGGCAGTAGAATCTGTTATTGAACTGGTGATGAAAGTTAATCCGGATGCTATGATGATTATTAAAAGTACGATTCCGGTCGGCTATACACGGCAGATCCGGGAAAAATACCAGACCAAAAACATTCTTTTCAGCCCGGAATTTTTAAGGGAATCCAAAGCATTGTATGACAACCTGTATCCGTCAAGAATCATTGTCGGAATCGATCCGGAGGATGAGAAGGTAACAGAAGCAGCTCATACCTTTGCAAAGCTCCTTCAGGAAGGCGCAATCAAAGAAAACATCGACACGTTATTTATGGGATTTACGGAAGCCGAAGCGGTGAAATTGTTTGCGAATACATATCTCGCCCTTCGTGTTTCCTATTTTAATGAGCTGGATACTTATGCAGAAATGAAAGGCTTAAATACAAAGGAGATCATTGATGGAGTATGTCTGGATCCAAGAATTGGAAGCCACTACAACAATCCATCCTTTGGATATGGTGGATACTGTCTGCCAAAAGATACGAAGCAGCTTCTTGCAAATTATGCAGATGTTCCGAACAATCTGATCGAAGCGATTGTAGAATCCAACCGTACAAGAAAAGATTTCATTGCGGATAGAGTGCTTGAGATTGCAGGTGCATACGAGGCAAACAGCAGCTGGTCACAGGAAAAAGAAAAGGAAGTCAAAGTCGGCGTATTCCGTCTGACTATGAAATCCAATTCCGATAATTTCCGCCAGAGTTCCATTCAGGGTGTTATGAAGAGAGTCAAGGCAAAAGGAGCAACTGTTGTTGTCTATGAGCCGACACTGGAAAATGGTTCTACTTTCTTTGGAAGTAAGGTGGAGAATGATCTGGAAACATTCAAAAAAGAATGTGATGTGATCATCGCAAACCGTTACGATTCCTGCCTGGATGATGTAAGAGACAAAGTTTATACAAGAGATTTATTTGAGAGAGATTAATACTGTACCTTAAATAGATAGCTGATCTAAAAATAAAACTCTCCATATCAAAGGGAAACAGGAGCCCGGTTGGTATGGAGAGTTTTTCTATTTCAATTCATATTTTGAGCGTAGATCATTCAGATCTGTATATCCAATAAGCTCTTCTTTCTGCAATCGGCCGACAAGAATGCCGACATCAATTCCAAACTCCACGGCATATTGGAGTAATGCATTTCTTGAAAAATCACCTTTTGAAACAATCATTTGAAACTCCTGTTCCGGGATCAGGATATCTTTGGAAAATTGATCCGCTGTATCCTCATCTTCTTTTGAAGTTCCATGCGGCTGATTAAGATGACCATTTAAAATATGTCCGATTTCATGAAATAGGCTGAACCAGAATTTGTCAGCAAATTTTCCACGGACGGTTAGACCCATCACGATTTTATTTCCGTCCTGAAGTGTAGCACCATGAAGAAAGGAGCCGCCAATATGTGGAAGAAAGATCAGGGCAATTCCACAGTTGGATAAAAGTTGTATCAGATTCGGAGCAAAAACTTCAGGTGCAAGAGTAGTCATAGCTCGTATAGTTGAGAGAGAATCTTTTAAGTATTTCAGATTGATCGGAGCAGTTTCGCGGGATCTTGCTTCACGCTTTGCCTGCTGAGCCCAGGCTAAAAAAGCGTAGTCACTTTTGGAAGTAGAAGACAGCCTTCTGCATGCGATTTTGTTGAGCTTTTCATCTTCAATAAGGGTAAGCTGAACCACCTCAAAAAACTTTCTGAGATGGATTACCTTTTCGGTTGATTTACGAGTATCTGGAATCCACCCGTTTTTAGCCATTTCCCGGTAGGGAAGCTTTTGGACAATCTCAATATCCTGTTCCATATGATTTTCTGCATTTGCTTTCAGTATCTTCTCACGATAGATGATCTCCAGATTGTTCCAGAACTTTGCTGGAACTCCTAAAACCAGTTCCAGACGCTCCGCGACATCAGGTGTCAAAGCAACCTCTCCGTGAATCAATTTGCTTACATGTTTTTCAGATAAATCCATACGAATTGCAAATTCTTTCTGGCTCATATCTCGATCTTCTAATTGTTCTTTGATGGTTGCCCCCGGTGGCGTGGCAATGTAAGTACGACTCTTTACCATGATAGTTTCCCCCTTTGAGTGCTGCGCATAGTTAGTTTAGTGATAATCCACGATTTCGATAATGTTTGCTGTTTGCTTTCCGTGCTTTTTTTCTGCCTGTGAAACATCCGTGCAGATCTTTTCAAGTTTTTTAGTCCTGTATGTGATTTTCAATAGGTCACCTCGATTCGATTTACCTGCGAGGTAAATTTATTATAGCGTATAATTGGTGAATGGTCAAGAAATCAAATGAACCTGAGAGGTAAATTTAATTAGTAATGTGGATGAGATTTTGTGGAGTATCTGAAGAAGATAAAGTGGATTTTCTTAAGATTAAAACGGAATTGATAATTGAATATTCTGCGGTGGCAGAGCCACCCAATCTCATGAAATAGAGCCACCGGATCCGTTAGCGAGAGCCAGTCGTCCGATGAAGGGAGCCATGAGTTTCTTCATGGCTCCCGATAAGATGATCTAACTCTTGATTACTCTCTTCCTTTGTCTCATGGAAACATCTCCGTCAATCCGCATAGTGTAAGCAGAAGGGATGATGCGGTCAAGGATGGAATCGGCGAGAGCACTGCCGCCCAGCCTTTCGTGCCACCCTTCAGGCATAAACTGTGAACAGAAGATAGTGGACGTCTGACCACAGCGATATTCCATTAGTTCCAGAAGATCTCTTTGTTCCTGATCGGAGGCAGGGATCAAAAGAAATTCATCGAGTATCACGAGTGGGAGTTTTTGCAGCTGTTTCATTACCTGATGATATTTCCCCTGTATCCTTGCTGCTTCCAGTTCACTGAACAATTCAGGAAGACGAAGATATCTGGTTTTGTATCCTGACTGGCAGGCATTCACTCCCAGCGCATTAGCGATAAAGCTTTTGCCCGAACCCGTAGCTCCAATCAGGATGACATTCAATCCCTGCCGGATGTAGTCATTATCCGCCAGGCTTTCCAGAAGATCCCGGTTCAAATGCCGGTCTGGCAGATATTCAATGTTTCCAAGAAATGCCGATGCGTCAGAAAACTTTGCGTTTTTAATCAATCTCTTGATATTATTGTTATGTCTGGAATCGTATTCTGCATCCACCAACAGCATGAGACGTTCATGAAAGGAAATAGATTCATAGTCGCTCTCCTGAGCGATCTGTTTTTCATAAGCTTCTGCAAAGGCAGGAAGTCTCATGGCCTTTAACTTTTTCAATGTATCATTTTTCATGGCTGCCACCTCCGTAGTAAGATGCTCCCCGGACCAGGGCATAGCTTTCGTCATAGCTGGTCACGGCAGATCGGTTTGACGGGTCAGCAACTTTGTCATTGCCGGATTCCAGGATGAGACGAATGTTTTTATAACGCGGGCTTGGAATTCTCTCCAGTGCTGCCCGGCAGGCATGTTCCAGTCTTTCTGTACTGTATTTATCAGCCAGTTTCAAAAGAGACAGACAGCTTTTATAGGCCTGCTCCTCAATCCGGTAGGAATCAAAGATCCCCTGAATGACCTGATGGGTTGCCTCGCCGATCCCATCTGCCCATTTGAGGAACCTTTTCTGATCCCATTCGCTGTATAGCTGATGATTGACAGGCATATGTTCCACAACTGTGGAATACTGTCCACGGCGTCCATAAAGACGTTTGTGGCTGCAGATCCGGTTTCCTTTATAGTAAATCTCAATGCTGTTTTTGGTGTATCTGACATCTACTTTTTTACGAACATACTCGTAAGGAACTGAATAATTCTGGAAATCGATAGCGATATGATAGTTTAACTGAACAGTAGCTGATTTCCATTGAGCGAATTCGTACGGATATTTAGGAAGTGGCTGTAAAAAGGGAGCCTCTTCTTCCAGAAATACAGAATGGCGTGATCCATCTTTTTTCTGGAAAGGAGTATCGTTGAACCGATCCAATTCCTTGCGGATTGCCGTGTTCATCGTATGGAGATCAAAAAATTTCCGGTTTCGCAGACGGGCAATGATGTGGGAAGTCAGGTTACCAACACTTCCCTCTACGGCTGCTTTGTCGCGAGGCGCCAACACCCGTGCCGGAAGCAATGCTGTGTGATAGTGATCTGCCAGTTCCTGGTAAGAGCGGTTGACCACAGGATCTTCATATTTCCTGTTGCTCAGGATTCCCACCTTTAGATTATCCGGAGTCAGGATCCTGGTGACACCGCCAAAGAATTCATACATAGCGATATGTGCATTGATCCAGTCCTCCTCTTTCATGGTGCCGCAGGCCTGTGCATAACAATACATGCTGAAAGGCAGCGTTGCTACAAAAAGATAGACCTTCCTGCTGTTCCCTGTGGTCTTATCATAAAGGGGCAGCGCGGTTCCGGCCCAGTCAACCATAAGTTTATCACCAGGTTTATGTTGGATATGCATGGTAAGTTTATGCTGTGTAACATAATCTTGATATAACTTACAATACTGGGAATAGCCATAGGGAGGCTTGCCGGTATTACGGCAGGTGTCCACATATTCCTGCCACAAAAGCTTCAGTGTTACGCCGTTTTTCAATAATTCCTTATGGATATACGGGAAATCAGGCGTAACTAGTGTGGGGATCAATGCTTCTTCCGGAAAAAGTGTATGGCGGATTTCTACTTCATCCATGGACTCCAACACATCATTCGATAACTGGCGTTCGGAAGCAGCCTTAGCCACCCTTGCCACCGTGTTTCTGGATACATGCAGAAAACTGGCAATGTGTCGCTGGCTGTATCCATCCCTAAGCATTTGTAAAATAGGTTTCTCTTTGGACATTGAATCGTCCTCCTCTCAAAGTATTACGGATTCATCCGTTGGGACCATTGTATTGCTTTAAGAGGTGGCTCTCAACAGCGGATTCACCTTCTCATATGGGTGGCTCCGACATTCGGAATGGGTGGCTCTATGCAACGGATTGAGTGGCTCCGAAGTCACGGAAT
>NZ_NFHY01000010.1:0-151943 GCF_002161525.1 Drancourtella sp. An57 | reverse complement strand
CTGATCCTGCCAACGTCTTATTGTCATACCCAAACGCATGTTTATCTAACATATGTTCGATGAACATGCGTTCTTTTTTTGACTGCTCCAAAAACGCAATTTCCTATAAAGCAAAAAATGGCAGGATTCCTGCGAATCCTGCCATCATCATTCCATCAACGAAATTATTTAACGTTAACTTCAGCGCCTTCTCCTTCGAGTTTAGCTTTGATTTCTTCAGCTTCTTCTTTGGATACAGCTTCTTTTACTACCTTCGGAGCGTTGTCAACAAGGTCTTTTGCTTCTTTTAATCCAAGTCCTGTGATTTCACGAACAACTTTGATTACTTTAACTTTGGAAGCACCTGCAGAAACAAGTTCTACATCGAACTCTGTCTTTTCTTCAGCTGCTGCTGCTTCTCCGCCTGCTGCTGCTACAACAACACCTGCTGCTGCGGATACACCAAATTCTTCTTCACATGCTTTTACTAAATCGTTTAATTCTAATACAGATAATTCTTTGATAGCTTCAATAAATTCAGCTGTTGTTAATTTTGCCATTTTATTTACCTCCATATTTTGTATCGGTTTCGTTCTCTTGAATCAATGATTCTGAATCAATTACTCAGCTGGTGTTTCAGCTGGTTCTTCTGCCGGAGCTTCCTCTGCTGCTGCCTCGCACGCCTCTGCTCCACCCTGTTCAGCGATCTGATTAAGTACACGAGCAAGATTTGTGATAGGTGACTGTAAGCTTCCAAGCAATTTGGAAAGGAGCTCTTCTCTTGAAGGAATCTTGGAAAGTTCTGTGATTCCTGCTGCATCGTAAACAGTTCCTTCTACTACACCGGCTTTTACTTCCAGAGCCTCTGCTGTCTTGGCGAACTTGCAGATGATTCTTGCCGGAGCTGTAGCATCGTCTTTAGATACAACCATTGCGCTCGGTCCTTCCAGGTATTCTTCCAGACCTGCGAAATCCGTACCTTCAAAAGCTCTTTTCATCATTGTGTTCTTGCAGACTTTGTAAATGACACCTGCTTCTCTTAACTGTTTACGCAGTTCTGTGTCCTGTGCTACTGTAAGTCCACGGTAGTCAACAATGACAACTGACTGTGCATCCTTGATGTCATCAGCGATCGCCTGCACGATTGGCTGTTTTAATTCCACTTTTGCCACGATTAACGCACCTCCTTGTAGTATTTGTGAGCTGCCAGAAAAAAACCTCTCTGCAAAAAGACAGAGAGGTCAACATTCAAGTAAAGAATTTTGTCTTCCTCGGTAGGCGTTTTGATCCTTATGCCGTCCGGCACCTACTGTCTTCGGCAGTTACTTCGTAACAATACCATATATACTCATGGTTGTCAATATTTTTTGCTAATTTTTATTCTTCTGTTTTTGACGGGATTTTCATCGCTCTGTAAAACAGCAGGCCCCAAGAAACGGTGCCAGTACCGCAAAGCACATTCCTGCTTTCATTCCAAACTGTTCCGCTGTATATCCAAACTGCTGCGCAAAGGCCGTCACATTTTCACTTCTGACGGCGCTGTCTGTGATCACCCCGACAATCTGCGGATAGAAGGTCGCCGCTCCGAAAAGCGCCAGGCCAAGCAGGTCGCCTATCGTTTTATTAATTCCAAATGCCGTTTCCAGATAACTGGATGCCCACTGGCTCATCGTCGATTCCGACGCTCCCGCAAAGGAAATGCAGATCAGATACAAAACCGCGGTTCTGCTGTGCAGCACTCCTGATGCCCCGGAGTCCTCTTTTTCTCCTTTCAGTTCCGGAATCGGCGCAGCCGCCATCATAATAGATGTTACTGCAGGGAGCAAGGTCAGAACCAACGTCATGCTCTGCCAGTTTTCACTGCCAAAAGCAATCATAAATCCCGCCGAAACTACTACGACAGCCAGCACACCCCACGCGTAGCAGGAATGAAGGCGGCTTTTGTGATCCGATATCGTTCCATTTTCATTCTCATAGTCCCCTCTTCATATTTAAGCTTCATTCTATCACATTGAAATCATATGATGCAAGAAATCTTCTTCCGGGTTTCTATAATACCCAGATTCCATCATTCATGGTACAATGATCCTGAATAAAGCAAAAAACGGCATCCGGATTCCGGATGCCGCTGACGGAGGATTTGAACATGATTTTAATCAAACAAGCAGAAGTCTATACACCTCACATTATCGGAATCAAAGATGTACTCGTCTGCGGAGGACAGATCGAAGCCATAGAGGAACGCATCTCTCTCCCGCTTCCATCCTGTCATGTGATTGACGGAACAGGAAAACTGCTCATTCCCGGAATCATCGATCCGCACGTGCACGTCACCGGAGGCGGCGGCGAAGGCAGTTTTCACACTCAGGTTCCTCCTGTCTCCCTGTCAGATCTGATTCGGGGCGGTGTCACTACTGTAGTCGGTCTTCTCGGAACAGACGGAATTACCAGAAGCGTTGAAAATCTGCTTGCCCGTGTCAAAGCACTGAAAGAAGAAGGAATCAGCACCTATGCCTGCACCGGTTCCTATGGCTTTCCGTCCGTCACTCTGACCGGAGACGTCAAAAGAGATCTCGTATTTATCGATGAGATTTTGGGGGTGAAACTTGCCCTTTCGGATCACAGAGCGCCAAACGTCACTGTCAATGAACTCATGCGGCTCGGAAGTGACACCCGTACTGCCGGAATGCTCTCCGGAAAATGCGGTATCGTTGTCCTTCACATGGGCGATGCCCCGTCCGGTCTTGCACCTGTCCGGGAAGCACTTGCACAGACAGCCATTCCGGTCAAGATCTTTCATCCGACCCACGTCAACCGCAAACGTGAGCTTCTGGAGGAAGCGTTTGCGTTTGCCCGTCAGGGCGGCTTCATCGATCTGACCTGCGGGATTGACGGAGCCGGACGCCCGGCCGCCTGTATCATGGAGGCCAGAGAACGTGGTATCCCGATGGAGCAGATCACCATAAGTTCCGATGGAATGGGAAGCTGGTCCACTTATGATGAATCCGGCAGTCTTCTTGCGATCGGATACGCACCGGTAGATACGGTTCTGAAGGAGGTCAAAGTCCTCGTCCAGGAATATCAGCTCCCTCTGGAAGAGGCTCTGTGCTTTGCCACTTCCAACACGGCCAGATCGCTGGAACTCTTCCCGAAAAAAGGATGTATCCGTGCCGGCTCCGATGCAGACCTTTTACTTCTGGAAGAAGATCTTTCCATCCATACAGTCATTGCCGGCGGCAGGCGTATGATGGAAGATCATGTGCTTCTTCAGAAAGGCACCTACGAAATCTGATCCGATACTGTGAAATTTCTGTTAAACAAAAAGCAGGCACGGTCCGGGATGTCTGATTCCCGGCCGATGCCTGTTTTTCAATACTTATACTTATTTCAATGCTTATTCATGAATGGTCATTCGGATGGTACCGTCGGCCTCTTCCAGCAGTTGTGTGCGGAAAAAGATTTCTGACGCTTGTTCCAGATACACAAGATCCTTGATTCCAGAAGTCTCATAGGATGAATGCATGGCCAGCTGCGGGAGCCCGATATCAACGGCTTTCATAGACATCTGCGCCATGGCAAGATTGCCAAGCGTGCTTCCTCCGGCCATGTCAGAGCGGTTGGCAAAATACTGTACCGGCACCCCCGCTTTCCGGCAGATTTCCTGAAACAGCGCCGTACTGATGCCGTCACTTGTATATTTCTGTCCCGCATGGGACTTAATAACAATTCCCTCATTTAAATATGCACAGTTCCCCTCATCGGTTTTCTGAGGGCAATTCGGATGCACAGCATGTGCATTGTCACAGCTCAGAAGAAAGCTGGATGCAGCTGCCCGGCAGAAATCATCTTCCCCTTTTCCAAGGGCCCGGTTGACCCGTTTCAGGACATCTGTCAGGAACGTGGATGCAGCACCCTGTTTGGTCCCGGATCCCACTTCCTCGTTGTCAAAGCACGCAAAGACATTGATGCCTCCCGGATTTTTCCCTTTCAGGAATCCTTTCAAAGATGCATAGGCGCATTGAAGGTCATCCAGCTGAGGGCAGGAAAGGAACTCTTCCTCCAGCCCCCAGATCGAAGGTTTCATCCTGTTATATAAGAAAAGATCCATTCCAAGAATATGTTCCGGCCTTATCTGCAATTCCTCCGCGATCAGCTTCCTGACCGTATCCAGCTCCAGTTCCCTGGCAGACAACAGAGGCAGCATATCCTCCTGAAGGTTAAATTTCTGTCCCTCATTGACTTTACGGTTCATGTGAATTGCAAGACTCGGAATCAACAGAAGATCTCTGTCGATCTTCACCAGACGCTCCTGTATTCCGTCTTTTGTGCGCACGACTGCTCTTCCCGCCAGAGAAAGCGGACGGTCAAACCACGGTGCGCAGAGCATTCCACCATAGCCTTCTGTGTTAAGCTTTGTATAATGCCCTTTCACTGTCATTTCGGCACGTTCTTTTACCTTGAATGTGGGAGAATCACTGTGAGACGCCGCAATCTGGAATCCGTAGTCCTGCACGTCGTTTCCCACCTCAAATGCCAGGATACTGGAATGATTGCGGGTCACAT
Source organism: Drancourtella sp. An57 (assembly GCF_002161525.1). NCBI lineage: Bacteria > Bacillati > Bacillota > Clostridia > Eubacteriales > Oscillospiraceae > Drancourtella > Drancourtella sp. An57. The sequence goes on along the minus strand of NZ_NFHY01000010.1, from coordinate 147,401 downwards.
AATAGCGCCCGCCTCTGTGGATTTCCCATCTTTCGGATTCTGCCAGCGGGAGAAATCCCTCCCGCTTCAAAATCTCCGTCATCTGTTCCACCGCATGAAACGGTGTCGGCGAACTCTGAATAAAGGCTGCCAGTTCCAGCGCCTCATCTTTGCACACCTGCGTATCCATCATCTTATTATGCATCCTGTACCATTCCTTTCTCCCGTTCCCGCTTTGCAATCTTTGGCAGGATCAGGCCAAGTGCAGTCAGAACAATCGGTGTGATGATGTTGAGCGCCATGGTCATCGGATCTTTGCTGTACATTCCCATAATACAGCACGCCGCTGTCACAACAAAACACCAGCCTCCGAAGAAATATGCTATCTTTTGGCTCTTCACAAACCGGTACTCTGCCGGAATACGCTTGATCGCTCTCCGCAGCGCAATGTAGGCTACAAATACCCACAGATAACGGAGCGGCATACAGACAGAATTCAATCTTGTCAGCTGCTGAAGAACGGATGCCGCTCCAGGCATCACGGTCTGGATCAAAATAATTGCGCCGGAAAGAATGACCACCAGCCAAATTCCATTGCTGAACGCACCGTATTTGTTCTTTTTCAACAGTTTGCTTGGAATGAATTCTTTTGTCTTCTCGTTATCAAGAAGCATACGAAGAGGTGCGTCAATACTTAAAATCAAAATTGCGAACTGTCCGATCATGTTGCAGAGCGCATAAAGAACCAGGAACAAGTCTCCCACATGGTAATACTCGCCCAGACGCTGGAACGCCCAATAAGCACCGTTCGCGGCATAAGAATCAAACGTCTCCTGGCTTTCATTGATCACCGCCGGATCAAACATCATTCCCATGGCGATTGTTCCAAGGATCGCACATCCTGCCACCATGACCGCCATAAAGATAATTCCCTTTGGAAAACCTTTACTTGGATCTTTTACTTTATTGACATAAGGAGAAATTTTCTCGCATCCGCCTACCGCAAAGACCAGAATGGAAAGGCTTGTGAAGTAACCCATATTAAAATTCGGAATCAAATTATCCAGACTGAAATCCAGACTGATAAAATCTGCGCCCGGGTTAATCGCAGGTGCAGCGAACATCATTACGATGTACAAAAGGGACATGACAAACATGCTGGTTCCGGCAATCGTTGTCAGCTTCTTCAATGGATTAAGACCTCTGCTGGCAATATAGCAGCAGATCAGAAATACTGCCAGTGTCGCAAGCTGTACATAAACCGTCGGAATCGTATCATAGGTCTCATGATCACGGAAAATCGCCCAGCTCAGCGCTTTAAGCCCGCCGCTTCCCTTGCTGGCAATGTAAGTGATGTGACATGCCCAGTACGTCCATCCTGCATAATAAGCGATCTTCGGTCCTGTTGTCTCATAGATCCAGGAATTGACACCGCTTCCGCTGTTCTTGAAAGCGGAGCCCAGTTCTCCGACCATCAGGGCATACGGAATAAAGTACAGGGCAAACATCAGTATCCAGCTGAGCATTACCTGCGTTCCGTTAAAATAGATAAATCCGTTTAATACATTTCCAAATCCCCACACGGTAGAGAATGACATAAATGCAAGGACATACCATTGTATTTTCTTATCTTGTGTTTTCATATTTCTTCTACCTTTCTACTGTTTTACGTACAGGGAAAGAATTTCTTTGATCACTCTCACGGCAAGATACATTCCTTCCGCTGTATCATGTTCATACGGCCCGTGGTACGCATGTCCGCCCGTTCTCCCACAGACCGGAGGTTCATCCTCTCTTCCTTTTAGATTTTCCGGCAGTTCCCTGCCTTTTCGTTCAAGCGCTTTTCACATGATTCCATTATAATTTTTATAAATATCAGTTTCAAATAACTAATCAGAATGACTTATATAACTGTTCCCTTATAATCCCTTTTATTTTGACTGATAATTTTCTCTTTGTATCCATAAATTGTATATCTTTCCCACACAAAAAAACAGCGCCCGAAAACTTTCCTTTTTTCCGGGTACTGTTTTTCTTCTTATTATTTGTTTCTTTTATATGTTTCATAACAGAATGTTTATAATTCTTTTTCTTCCACCGCAATTTTCATAAATTCTGCCATACACTTTGTGAAATATTTATTTTTACGGTAATAGAAATATACATTACGCTGCGCTGCCGGATCATCAATTTTATAGTATATAATATTCCGGTTGTACGGAAGACTTTTTACTACCGTGTCACTTACAATCGCGATCCCCATCTCCCGTTCTGTATATGCCAGGATAGACAGAATCTGATCCATCTTAAACGCCACACGCGGCACAAATCCGGCCCGTTTGCAGATTGCCTCCACCCGTTCTCTTGTATCATTGTGAGCCCGCAGCATGAGGAACGGATCCTGCTCAAACAGTTTCAACGCCACACCGTAGACTTCCGAACGCATATGAACATTCTGCTTGATATCATCCGATGTCATGCCCCACGCCTGAGCCGCTTTGTTGCTTTCAAACGAAGCAGGCACGGCAAGCAGCAGATTCTCTTTCATAAAAAACCGCCTGTCATAGATCTCCTCATCCATCGGATAGTTATCCAGCATCAGATCCACTTCCCCTGAAAAGAGCTTCTTCTCGATCTGGGAAGTGTGCGCTTCCACAAGGTTCAGTTTGATCTGCGGAAATTTCTCACGGAATTTCTTGATAATCCCCGGCAGTACAAACGAGATAAACAGATAGGTCCCGCCGATGCTCAGGCGCCCTGTGAGCATGTCGTTCAGATTCCCGACATAACACTCAAACTCCTCCTCCAGATCCATGATCTTTTCTGCCGTCTTGATATATTTTTTCCCGCACTCCGTCAACTGAACCGGCACCGTACTTCTGTCGAACAGCGGCATTCCGATCTTCTTTTCAATCTTCTTTACCGTTGCACTAAGAGCAGGCTGCGAAATGTAAAGATTGGCCGCCGCCCTGGAAAAGCTTCCTTCTTTATAAACTTCATAGACATATTCCATGTTTGCAAATGTATTTTCCTTCATGATTCTTCCTTCTCTTTTTTGCTTTCCGCCAGCCGGCACACCGCTCTGCCATCCGCCGCATCCAGATACAATACCGCATGTCCCCGCACATCATACACTTTTACGATCCGCAGCAGGTCCGCCGCGGTTTCTCCGGCTAATCTCTCTGTCACTTCCGGGCAGGCCGAAAGCATCTCCGGACGGTAGATTCTTGTCTTGCTGTTCTCGTTGATCGCTCCGTAGTAAACGTCAGCCTCAACCAGATTCTGGAACATGTGGCTTCCATAGGAAAGTTCCGGCCGGTACCCTGCCTTCCCGTACGCCACTTCACAGATAGCTCCGAAACTGCTGATATCCGCATAGGAAACCGGAACACCAAGCTCCGGTGACGAAGTCCCGATTCTGCCGGGAGCCAGAAGGAGTGCTTTCTCCTCCGTCTCCTCCAGATAATGATTGATCTTTCCGATCACATGCCCAACATCCGGTTTCTTCTTATATGGATAGTCATAGTACGCCTGCGGATCCACCCAGACAATATAATCAAGCTTCTGCTCTTTGGAACGCCGCATGGAAGTCCGCCGCACATCAAACAGGAATTCTCCATCTTTATCTTTCGGGATCTTGACCTGATCCGAAATTCCCGAACGCAGCGGCCTGCACTGTACAAGGGTTACTTTCCATCCATCTTCCGATGCATTCACGGCAAACTCGATATCCACCGGCTGCCGGTAATTCTCCTCCAGTTTTTTCAGAAGCGTTTTCATCATCCGGATAAACGTACGGTCTTCCACCAGTCCCTGACAGTCCGCAAAATAGATCTTCCTGTAGTCTCCCCGTCTTGCAAGCAGTTCTTCCGCATCCGTATCCCGTTCCAGAAGCAGCCGACGATAAGATTTCGGGAAGATATCCAGAAGCTCCGACAGATTTTTCGTACAGATCTTACGGGCATCCAGATCGATCACATCCACCTGACGCTGAGAGTACTTGTGTTTCTCCCCTGTCGTTCCCCAGAGATTCCCCTGCGCGCAGTCCAGGCCTACCAGCCGCGGATAATCCCCCGGTGTCCGGGTTACGGCTCTCGTTCCAAGCCCTGCCACCAGCCGGAGCATCCCTGCTTCCGGATTAATGTGTTCCATCCATTTGTATGGATTGTAGGAGCATCCCATCCCCGCAGCAGCCGGAAAATACAGACTTCCGATCTGTGTCCCCGCCGCCTTTTGAATCAGAAGCCCCATCTGCTCTTCCTGATCTTTCCGATGCCATTTCTTCCGGTATTCCACCGCTTCCTGATTCTTCACACTGTCGTAGACTCTTGAAACCGCGTTCAGCATTTCCCGGATCCGCTCTTCTTCTGTCCCCTGATTCGAGCAGAAAACGGACTCATACTTTCCAAAAAATGCATTGTCATACCCGTCTTCCATCAGGCTGCTGGAACGGACGATATACGGTGCTCCGTTAAAATAATTCAGGATCCTCTCAAACTCTCCCCGGAACGTTTCGACCGTTTTTCCGTCCCGTACCTGGCAGAAAATCTCCGTTCCCACAAACCAGGAGGGACAGCGCTCCCACCGATCTGCATACTCGCCAAGAAGTGTCTCCATCATCTTCTCCACCAGGACAAATCCGCATGCCTTCCCGCCGATCACTCCGCCTCCTGTCTTATGATCAGAAATCCTCTGAAAATCTTCCTCTTCAAAATATGTGAGGATTGTTCTCGCAAGTCTCGGATCCTGCGTCATCATTTTGCGGCAAAGCTCCCTCTTTTTTTCCTCTTCCATAATTCCTCATCCTCTCTGCTCTTCTACTTAAAAGTTTATCCCCCGACATCTCCGATTTCAAATACAACTCGTCTATAGTCTCTATAACTGTTTATTTATATCATAGCTGTTTTGTCTAATTATTTCAAAATATTTTTGATTTTTTTGTCTATTTTTTCGATTATTTTATGGGCTGCTATAGATTTTCTTTTATAAAATTTATACAAATATAAATATTTGTTTTTTCTCCCGGCCGTTTCTATAATGAGGGCAGAGCAAGGAGGAAAACGATCATGACATCTCTCAGAGCACTCTCCAAAGAAAAACTGACGGATCTTCAGTCTGCACTTTGGAATGAATACAAACAGGAACAGGCGAAGGGACTTCATTTAAATATGTCCCGCGGAAAGCCGGCCCCGGATCAGCTGGATCTTTCCATGGATCTTCTCCGTCTCCCTGATTCCTGTATATTGGAAGACGACACCGATGCCAGAAACTATGGGATCCTACAGGGTATCCCCGAATGCCGGAAGCTGTTCGGGAATCTGCTCGGTATACCGGCAGATCAGATTATTATGGGAGGAAATGCCAGCTTAAATCTCATGTTTGATACAATGGCTTTCCTGTTTTTGTTCGGCACAGGCGGAAACAGGCCGTGGGCCGATTATCGGACCGAAGGACGTACCGTCAAATTTTTATGCCCGGTTCCAGGCTACGACCGCCACTTCCGGATCTGCGAAGAACTCGGCATCGAAATGATCCCTGTCCGTCTTCTGGAAGACGGCCCGGATATGAACCAGGTGAAAGAACTGGTCAAAAACGACGAGCAGATCAAGGGCATCTGGTGTGTCCCGCTGCACTCCAACCCGCAGGGTGTCTGCTACAGCGATGCTGTGGTAGAGGAACTTGCTTCCATGGAAACAGCCGCGGATGATTTCCGGATTTTCTGGGACAACGCGTACGGAATCCACCATATATACGAAGAGGTACCGCTGAAAGATATCCTTACAGCTTGTGAAAAGGCCGGCCATCCAAACCGGTGCTACTATTTTTTCTCTACCTCAAAAATTACCTTTCCGGGAGCCGGTGTTTCTCTGATCGCCGCAAGTCCGGACAATATAAAAGAGCTTCTGGGCCATATGTCCGCCCAGACAATCAGCCACGACAAGCTGAATCAGCTCCGGCATGTACAGTTTTTCGGCACGCCGGAAAAGATTCTGATTCATATGCAGAAACTCGCTGATCTTCTGCGCCCTAAATTTGATATCGTCCTTCAGAAACTGGAGGAAGGTATCGGTCAGGATTCTTCCATTGCATTCTGGAGCCATCCGAAAGGAGGCTACTTCATCTCCCTGAATGTCTCCGACGGATGCGCAAAACGGACGGTCGAGCTTGCCGGGCAGGCCGGAGTCACGTTGACAGCAGCCGGCGCCTCTTATCCATACGGAAAGGACCCTGATGACAGCAATATCCGTATTGCCCCGTCTTACCCTTCCGAAGAAGAACTGGCACAGGCCATGGACATCTTGATTCTATGTATAAAAATCGCATATCTTGAAAAACTGCTGGGGAACCAGCCAAAATAGAAAGGTCATCAAAAAGGAGAAATGTAATCATGAAACAGAGCTACAATCCGTATGACAATGTACTGAAGGTAGTACAGGACGCAGCTGCCATTCTTGGATACAGTGACAGCGACATTGAAGCAATCAAGTATCCGGAGCGGGAACTGAAGGTTTCCATTCCGGTCCGGATGGATGACGGGACGACACATGTATTCCAGGGGTACAGGATCCAACACTCCACTTCCAGAGGTCCTGCAAAAGGAGGCATTCGTTTCCATCCGGACGTCAATGCAGACGAAGTACGCGCGCTCGCTGCATGGATGACTTTTAAATGCGCTGTTGTCAACATCCCGTACGGCGGCGGCAAAGGCGGCGTTGTCTGTGATCCATCCAAACTTTCCGAGAACGAAATCCGGGCTATCACAAGACGTTATACCGCAGCAATCGCTCCGCTGATCGGACCGGAACAGGATATTCCGGCACCGGATGTAGGAACAAATGCCGCTGTCATGGGATGGATCATGGATACTTACAGCATGCTCAAAGGCCACTGTATTCATGGTGTTGTCACCGGAAAACCGCTGGAACTGGGCGGAGCTCTTGGACGAAACGAAGCTACCGGACGCGGCGTTATGTTTACAACCTTAAATATCCTGAAAAAACTTGGCATCCCTTCTGAAGGTACAACGGTTGCTGTACAGGGTGCCGGAAATGTGGGAAGTGTTTCTGCCAAACTGCTTCATGAAGCAGGATTAAAGGTCGTAGCCATCAGCGACGTTTCCGGCGGCATCTACAATCCGGACGGTCTGGACATTCCGGCCATTTTATCCTATCTGGCCGCAGACCGCAGAAATCTCTTAAAAGATTTCAATGAGGATGGTACCACCCACATCTCCAACGAGGAGCTTCTGGAGCTACCGGTCACCGTCCTGGTACCGGCCGCTCTGGAAAACCAGATCAATGCAGGAAACGCCGGAAAAATACAGGCAAAGCTTATTGTGGAGGCTGCCAACGGTCCGACCACTTCCGATGCGGACGAAATCCTTGCAAAACGGGGAATCGAAGTGGTTCCGGATATTCTTGCCAATGCAGGCGGTGTTGTCGTCTCCTACTTCGAGTGGGTGCAGAACATTCAGTCCGTCAGCTGGACCGAGGACGAAGTCAACAAGAAACTCAAAGATATCATGGACGCGGCCTTTGAATCCGTATGGGATCTGACACAGGAAAAGCATACCACACTCCGTATGGGCGCTTATCTGATCGCATTGAAACGTGTTGTGGATGCGAAATCCGCAAGAGCAATCTGGCCGTAAAAAAAGCAAAATCCTCCAGAAAAGTTGAACATATAACTTTTTACATAAACAGGCGCATATATAACTGCGCCTGTTTTTTCTTCCATTTCCCGCTTTCTTCTGCTATACTTATTCTGCATTTATACAATCGGGCTATTTGCCCGGACTGGTTCGTGAACTTCCCAGTATAAAAAACCAAGTATCTCAAAATTCAAAAAAACAAAGGAGATTGGAGAATGAATGCAAGAAAAGTAATTCTGGACTGCGATCCGGGAATCGATGACGCACTGGCGCTCATGCTGGCTCTTTCCCTTCCGGAACTTGACGTCATCGGGATCACAGTTGTCTGCGGGAATGTTCCCGTCGAAAAAGGCGTGAAAAACGCACTGAAAATCCTTGAACTGATGAACAGAACAGAGATCCCTGTCTATGCAGGTGAGGCAAAGCCTCTTGTAAGGCCATACGTAGACGCGATGGATACCCACGGCGGGGACGGTCTCGGAGAATCCGCTTTTCCGGATCCGGAAGGTTCCCCGGCCGAAGCCGACGCAGTTTCTTATCTTTCTGATGTGCTTTTATCAGAGGAACAGGTTTCTGTCATTGCGCTTGGCCCGCTGACAAATCTGGCCCGGCTTCTGGAACGGTCTCCGGAAGCATTTGTCCGGATACAGGAGCTTGTCTCCATGGGAGGCACTTACAAATCACACGGGAACTGTTCTCCTGTGGCGGAGTACAATTACTGGTGTGATCCGGATGCCGCCGCAAAGGTCTTTGAAGCATATGCTTCCTTGCCGGAACTGTTCGGGAAGAACATTCATATGATCGGACTCGACGTCACCCGGAAGATCGTCCTGACTCCAAACCTGATCGAGTACATGAAACGGCTTCATCCGTTCCTTGGCGGAAAAATCGAAGCGATCACCCGGTTTTATCTGGACTTCCACTGGGAGCAGGAAGGCATCATCGGATGCGTCATCAACGACCCGCTTGCTGTTGCCTATTTTGCCGATCATTCCATCTGTAGCGGCTTTGACGCCTATACAGCAGTGGAAACCGGAGGAATCAGCTACGGACAGACTCTGGTGGATGCCTGCGAATTCTGGAAAAAGCCGCACAACAGCCACATCCTGACCGAAACGGATCCGTACCGTTTCTGGCTTTTGTTCTGCTGCCAGGTGCTTGGCGCAGACGAAACGGCTGTCCGTCACATGCTTTCCCAGATTCTGACAGAGGAGGTGACGGCATGAAATTTCCCAAAAAACTGACTGTACTACAGATGTGCTTCCTTGCTCTGGCTGCCGTATTAAACATTGCCGGGGCAAATATCGCGCTTCTTCTTAGAATCCCTCTGTACCTGGATACCCTCGGCACCTTTTTGTCGGCTATGTTGTTCGGCCCGTTTTACGGAATGATCCCGGGACTGTTAAGCGGGCTTCTGACCGGATTCACCACAGATATCTATTCCCTGTTTTATCTCCCGGTTCAGCTGGTCACCGCTCTTGCGGCTGGATTCCTCTTTTACGAGAAAGCTTTCAAAACGGGAAAATACCGGATTCTACTGTACGCTGCGGCAGTGACGGTCCCTGGAACGATTGTTTCCGCTTCCATCACCGCATTTCTGTTCGGCGGAATTACGTCCTCCGGTTCTTCTATCCTCGTACAGCTTTTGCACCATACAGGGCTGAATCTGACGGCAAGCGTGTTCTGTGTACAGCTTCTGACGGATTATCTGGACCGGGCTGTTATGCTGTGCCTGTCTGTACTGGTACTTGGAGTGCTGCCAACTTCCATGCTGGCAGTACTAAAGAAAGGACAAAGAAATTATGGATCGTTATAGTAAAATCACCAATAAAAACCAGCGGGAAATCGTCCTTCTGAAAGCCTATCCATGCGTCTGGGGCAAATGCCGGTTCTGCGATTACATCGATGACAATTCCAGAGACAAAGAAGGCATGCTCGCACTGAACCGTGAAGTGCTCTCCCACGTCACCGGAGAATTCGGTGTTCTGGAAGTCATCAATTCCGGAAGCTGCTTTGAACTTCCAGAAGAAACACTGGAGGATATCCGAAACATCGTCCGGGAAAAGAACATCCAAAAGCTCTTTTTTGAGGCCCACTGGATCTACCGGAAGCGTCTGGATGAAATGCGGGAATTCTTTGGAATCCAGATCGTCTACAAAACCGGTGCCGAAACCTTTGATTACGACTTCAGAGAACATTACCTGAATAAACATGCGGACTTTCAGGATGCCGAAGAGCTGAGCCGCTACTTTGACTCCCCGTGCCTGATGGTAGGAATCAAAGGCCAGACAAAAGAGATGATCCGAAACGATATTGCGCTTTTAAAGCGTTACTTCAAACTCGGTACCATCAACGTCTTCACCAACAATACGACGGATGTCAAACGGGATGAGGACCTGGTTAAATGGTTTCTGGAAGAATTCCGGTATCTGGAAGAAGACCCTTCCATAGAAGTGCTGTATGAAAATACCGACTTTGGTGTCGGAGACTGATAAAAGGCTGCGCGGCGTGCGCAGCCTTCTTTTATGGCTGGATGGTACGGATATCATTTTCCCGATCTACTTTGCATACATTTCCATCACTTTCCCGATCTCCCGCTTCATCTCTTCTTTGACCCACTCCGGCCCCAGAATTTCCATTCCGTCGCCGAGTGCAAAAATCCATCCGAAAAACTGGCTGCTGACATTGACATCTACGGAAACCGTAAAGTATCCTTCCTGTCCCGGTACCATCATGACCTCTTTTCCAAACCGGTCAATAATGACTCCCGCAAGATCATTTCTGACCCGAAGTCTTACTTTCTCCTCTTTCCCCCCAAACATTCCAAAACTTTTCCTTGAATAGGATGCCAGATCCAGCTTCTGGTAGAGCTCCCGTCCTTCTCTTTGCTCCTCCGTCATCTGAATATGCAGCATCTTATCCACACGGTAGTGCTTGATCTTTTCCGCTTCCGAATCATAGCCGATCAGATAATAGTTCTCTGCATCCCAGGACAGTCCCCACGGACTGACACAATAATACTCTCCTCCCCGGCGCAGCTCCATTTCCTTTTTCGTATTCCATTGATAGTAGTGAAAACGGATTTTCCTGTTCTCCGCAATTGCATGATGAATCTCGTCCACATTATAATAGATACTTTCATTCATCGCCTTGATCCGTCCGGACACATGAACCTGACGCTGAAGCTTTCTTGCGTCATATTCACTCACAAAGCCTTCCAGCTTTTTGATCAGCTCCCGTGATTTCCGTGCTGTAATAAATTTAGAAGACTGGATTGCGTCTACGAGAAGTTTCATCTCCGGAAGTTCAAACTGCCGGTCCACCACGTGATAGTGGTAGGACTTGCCGACCTGTTCCCCTTCCACTTCGATCCCAAGCCGCTCCAGATCTTTCAGATCTGTATAGACGCTCTTTCGTTCCGCCGTTACTTCATACCGTTCCAGTTCCCTCAGGATCTCCGGCATTGTAATATAATGTTCCTCATCGGTTTTTTCCAGCATGATTTTCGCGAGATAATATAACTTAAACTTCTGATTCGATCCTCTTGGCATCTTCATTTCCCTCCGGCCTTACGGTATATGTACCAGTATATCACAACCGTCCTCTGCTCCGCCCGGTTCTTCTTTCTTTTTCTTTCCGTCATTCAGATCTTTCTTTCGGATTTTGCAGATGACTCCTTCGTGAAGCACATATACCACTTTGGCAGATGCCGTTTCTCCGATTTTGTCATAAATTCTTCCCGCACTCATACTTTCTCCAAAAACCGTGTACGGGCTGTTCGCCACATAACCGATCTTGCCAATCCCCTTAATCTCTGCCCGGATTGCTTCTTTATCATATTCATTGTCCGGTTCTTTGATAAGTTCGATTTTCATTCCCGGTTTCAGGAAATCCTGTCCAAAATAGTGTTTCATCCCCGTAATTGTAACATAGACTTTTCCCATCTTTAGTCCTCCATATAATCGTAGTACTCTCTTTCGCTGGCGAAGAGAATGTAGCGCCCTTCAACCAGTCCCATATACCCTTTGTCCGTAACATATCCTTTCATATGTTTCACTCCCTTCACCTTTTCTTTTTCTGATTTTATCTTAGCCCTCATGATGTCCAATAAAAACGACTGTATAAAAAGAATCAGAAAAAGATTGCAATTTGCCGCGTTTCTGCTTATCCTATTATATGGAAGTAAACATAATGAGATCTTAAGAAGCGAGGTATGTAAAATGAAACCGATTAAAGAAGGAAAAGTACGTGAAATCTATGATAATGGTGACAGCCTGATCATGGTCGCTACTGACCGTATCAGCTGCTTTGATGTGATCCTGAACAATACGATCACAAAGAAGGGCACTGTACTGACTCAGATGTCCAGATTCTGGTTTGATATGACAAAAGATATCCTTCCAAACCACATGATTTCCACAGATGTAAAAGATATGCCGGAATTTTTCCAGCAGCCGCAGTTTGACGGCAACAGCATGATGTGCAAGAAACTGAACATGCTCCCGATCGAGTGTATCGTCCGTGGCTATATTACAGGAAGCGGCTGGGCAAGCTATCAGAAAGACGGCACAGTATGCGGCATCAAGCTTCCAGAAGGGCTGGTAGAATCTGACAAACTGCCGGAACCAATCTACACACCATCCACAAAAGCAGAGATCGGTGAACACGACGAAAACATTTCCTATGAGCAGAGCATTGCCCACCTGGAAAAATATTTCCCTGGAAAAGGTGAAGAGTACGCTGCAAAACTTCGTGACTATACCATCGCTCTTTATAAAAAGTGCGCAGATTACGCTTTGACCCGCGGCATCATTATTGCAGACACCAAATTTGAATTTGGTCTGGATGAGGACGGAAACATTGTGATCGGTGATGAGATGCTCACACCGGACAGCTCCCGTTTCTGGCCTGCTGACGGTTATGAGCCGGGACATGGACAGCCGTCCTTTGACAAGCAGTTCGCACGCGACTGGCTGAAAGCAAATCCGGACAATAACTGGACACTGCCGGAAGATGTCGTACAGAAAACCATCGACATCTATCTGCAGGGATATGAAATGCTGACAGGAAAGACACTGTAATCTTTTCAAACTTCTTTATAAACTGATAAAATGCCTCCACCCGTTCGGCGCTGCCGGGTCATGGACCCACAGTTCCATCCGGGGTGGAGGCATTGTCTGTTATATCTTTTTCTGAAAGCGCACTTTTAAACAAGCCAGAAACTTCCATCCGGCATCCGGTATAAATTTCCTTTCTCCACGCTGATTTCTTCTCCCGTTTCAACATTTACAGCTACAACATACTCCAGATATTCCGGTGTCTCCGCCCACCTGGAAAAATACAGCGTATTTCCGTCCCGATAAATCATACTGTCGTTTTCTTTAACTGCAAATCTTTTTTTCTCCGGCCAAAGAATCTCATAGACCTGATCTTTCTGTCGGCTAAGTGTCAACGGGGAGGCTTCTATTCTAAGATTATAACAGTCATGGATATCTGTAAGCGGAATCTTATGAAGGATTTGTACTTCTTTTCCAGGCATAAAGGAGTAAATGATCACTTCTCTTTTTCCAAAATCTACTGCCGCAATTCCAAACCTGTCTTCATCCCATACCGGCCTTTCATAATAGACATTTTCTTTCTTTTTCAAAGGGGCATAAACTTCTCCATCCGGATAGTGAATGAAATAAATCTGATTTCCGGAAAAACCAAGGCCCATACTGATCATATCTTCTGCCTCATAGATCTCATAAGGACCGCCTCCATAATGCATTCCTACATACCATTCGTCCGTTCCCTCCGTCTGTTCCATCCAAAGAACGGGCAGCTCCAGCTTTTTCTTTTTCATTGAATCCCTCCTTCCGTTTGTGGTGTCAGTATATCGAAACCGCTCCGGAGAAACAAGGAAGCTTTCCTTAAGATTTTTTAATTTTTACCATCATAATTTTTCATACTACAGTATAAACAATATGCACAAAAAACAGTTGAGTTCTTCCCTATCTGTGCTATAATATTCCCAGAGTATGTTAGCAATACGAAAGGAGCATATTACCAATGAATGACAGAATTTCAAGAGTATTAAGCAAAATGGAAGAGAAAGGCCTGACACAGCTGATCGTATCCGATCCGCTGAGTATCCGTTTCCTGACAGGAATCATGGTTAATCCGGGCGAAAGATTATACGCTCTGATTCTCAGAACAAGCGGAAAGCACACCATGCTTCTGAACTACCTTTACTTCGTAAAGGATACAGGATTTGAAGAAGTCTGGTTCTCAGATATGGAAGACCAGATCTCCATTATTGCAGAAAATATTGATCCGGAAAAACCGCTCGGTATTGACAAAACATGGCCGGCACGTTTCCTCATCCCGCTGCAGGAAAAACTTCCTCAGCTGAAAACAGTATGGGGATCTGACTGTGTAGACGGCGTCCGCGCAGTAAAGAACGAAGAAGAAATCGCAATCATGAAGAAAGCATCCGAAATCAACGATGCTGTTATGGAAAAGGTTGCTGATTACATCAAAGAAGGCATGACAGAAAAACAGATCGCTGACTTCATCGATTCCGAATACCTCAAAGCAGGCGCAAGCGGAAACAGCTTTGATACAATCGTATGCTTCGGACCAAATGCTGCTGACCAGCATCATGAGCCAAGCGATACACGTACTCTGAAAGCAGGCGAATGTGTCCTGATCGACATGGGATGTGTATGGCAGGGATACTGCTCTGATATGACAAGAACATTCTACTGCAAATCCGCTGATCCGGAACAGACAGAAATCCACGACATCGTACGTGAAGCTGTTTTAAGAGCAGAATCTGTAATCAAACCAGGCGTTCGTTTCTGCGATATCGACGCTCAGGCAAGAGATTACATCGATGAAAAAGGATACAGCGAATACTGGAAGATCCGTCTTGGACACTTCATCGGACAGGAAGACCACGAATATGGTGATGTCAGCCCGATCAACAAAAACGTTGCTGAACCAGGCATGATCTTCTCCATCGAGCCGGGTATCTACATCGAAGGAAAATACGGAGTTCGTATCGAAGACCTTGTTCTTGTAACAGAAGATGGACATGAACTTCTCAACTCTGTAGAAAAGAAATATCGTATCGTAGGCTAGTCTTTTGATACAAATGCCGCTGCCTTGCAGGACATGTTCCTGAAAAGGCAGCGGCTTTCTTTTTGCACTATTATAATCCATATTCCCGATACAGCTCTTCCCGCAGCTTCTCATCCTCGGCAATCCGGCTCAATTCTTCATTTCTTCCTTCTTCCACCCCTATCCTCTGGCTTTCTTCCCGGACTTTCTTCTCATACCATTCACGATCGAATTCCTCTAAGATCACGTCCTCCACCTCCGAACTGTTCTTTTCCAGGAATTCTTTCAAAATATCTTTGTCAATGCATGCTTTTCTCGCTTCTGCCACTGCGTTTTCAATAGGCACCCCGTTTTTCAGATTTTCCTTTACTTCATTGACAAAGTAAGCATACTCCCATAATGCACGGCATTTTTCCATCAGTTCCTTGTTGTGCCCGAGATTGATATTCAGCATCACTGCACGGCATTCGACCGCGGGTTTCTCTTCTGAAGATTCTGTTGGAAGAAATGCATCTGAAAGACATAATTCCTGGTAATCTGCTTCCGTCTGATTTCCATTGTAGAATACCACATATTTCGGAACCGGTAAAGGAATCAGAGTTTTCCCATAAATGTTTGCGTCTATCTGTTTGATATAGTTCTGATAAATTCTTGCCAGGTAGATAAATCCCCGAAGCGGCATATTGGGGTTGGGTGTGCTTTGATTGCAGAAAAGGGAGCACCTTTTGCCGTTTCTGGCGGCAGTCTGGTGCTCCCTGTTTCCAAAATTATTTTTTCTTACTTTTTTATTTGATCAAATCTGGTCCGATGGCAAGGACGTCATCCAGATTCAGATCTGTCTTCGGCTGTACATCAGCCAGTGCTTTCATGGTGATGACTGCAAGCTGTCCGCTTCCGTTGTAGAGCGGCTTGTCACCCCGGTTTGCAAATGCGAGGTTTACATAAGCGGTTCCATCACCGTAAACTTTATTGACTGTCAAATCTTCCATTGAAGCAACTGCGTCTTCCCGGCTGACAGATACAAATTCCAGTTTTGCCGGATCGTAGTCAAGCACCTTTCCGAAGGCATTGATATTTTCAGCCTCTTCTGCCATTGCAGTAATTGTAAAGGTTTCTCCTGCTTTGACCGTTTCTTTTTCCGGCACGAGGAGAATCTTTCCGGAAACAGTTCCGGTCTGCTTTGTGCCTCCGTCCAGCTGGAACATGGTGTATGCGTAGTCGTATACATCGTAAACACCATTCATGTTGATATCTCCGCCTCTCTTTTGAATCTGATCCACGAAGTTGGATCCGTCCTTGATAGAGGTTCCGAGATAGTTCTTCATGTTCGTGTAATCTCCTTCGGAGACTTCTTCATTCTTGTTTGTACTTCCCACAGCAAATGGTTTCGTGCCGTCTTTTTTGTAAACCGGAAGTTCGTGTGCCGCAAAGTAATTTCTTAAAGACTCTGTTACTTCCAGTTTCAGGAAGCGTGCAAGAACACCGGTAAGTGGTACGGTCTGTACGTTTTCCTCCACATCCAGATCCGTATTGTACGTCCATGCATCGTGTTCGGCTCCGTTCCACTCCAGTTTCCAGTGTACTCCGTCCATACTGGAGTAGACGTTCATACGCTGTACTGTACCGCTTCCATAGCTGTCACGCGGATAGTATTCGAATTTGTCCAGTTCGTATGCCGCGCCAAAATCGTAGATGAACGGGATCTTCTGTCCTGCAACATCGTCTGCCGAGAAGAAGAGGCCACGGAAACTGTGATCTGTCGCATATTTCAGCGGGCCGGCCTCATCGCTTCCGGTAAATGTTACCTTACCTGCTGCTCCGATTTCATTTCTCCACGGATCAGACAGCGTCATCGTTCGAACCTCGCTGCTCCATGCAGAATAGCCATCTGCATTTCTGGAACGAATCTGGTAACTATGTTCGGAATGATAATCCAGATCATCGTGCAGATAAGAGTCTGCGTCTCCCATCGTATAAAGCTGTCCGTCTACCAGCATTTCGTAACTGGAAGCACCATCTGTCTTTGTCCAGCGCAGCCACATGGAGGAAGCTGTTTTCTCCTCTTCCGCGATCGTAAGCTCCGGCACGCAAAGCGCCGGATTTTCCTGCTCTTTTCCTACTTCCATCTCACAGACAAATCCCTGAATTTCCACGGACTGTTCTACTGCTGTCACATCCACTTTAGGAAGCCGAATGTAAAGCTTCGGTGCCGTCCGAACTTCATCTGTCATCTTTGCAAGCTCTTTCTCATCTGCGGATGCAAAAGTACGAAGTTTTGGAGCTTCCTCATAGTAATAAAGTGCCTCGCCCGCATCCGGCATCTGGTTTTCCAGTGTCTGTAAATCTCTGGCTTCTCTTGCTTTCAGAGTCTCTGCTCCGTTCTTTACAAGCACCGCATCCGGTTTTTGTGTCAGATGGACAATCCATGTTGTACTGCGGTCTGGTTCATATCCTTCATAAGTTCCTTCGGACCGTTCTGCCGTCAGAACTGCCTTGTCTCCCTCTACTTTAGATGTGTACCGGATAGAAACATGATCCCCGTAGGAAACATGGTCGATCGTTCCGTATGCTTCGTCTTCTTCTGTCTCATTGGAAATATATTTTCCGTCATCCTCGTATACGGTATAGGTCGTTTCACCTGCCGGCCATACTTCAACGATTCTATGATCCTTTTTCACTGCATCCGGCGTATTGTTTGCTTCGTACATCGGCAGAATCGCTCCCTGTTTTACAAAGACAGGCAGCTTCCAGAGCGGAACATCAAAGTTATTTAAAACCTGCCCGCCCTGATACAGTTCTCCGGTCAGATAATCTACCCAGATCTGCTCCGGATCCGGCAGGTAGATATGATTTCTTACATCATTTCCCATCTCGTCTCCTGCCACGTTCTGGTAAACCGGCGCCACCAGAATACTGGAGCCGAGCATAAACTGATACTGCATGGAACGGCTGTATGCATACTCATCATCCGGATATTCCAGGAACATCGCTCTTACCATCGGAAGGCCTGTATCCTCATTTCCGGTTTCCAGATTGGATGCGGACACTGCGCAGGTATAAATATACGGCATCAACATGGATTTCATCTTCATATACATCCGGTTGATTCCGGTATACGGATCACCGAAAGTAAACGGTGCTTTCATATAGCTTCCCCATCCGTCCATGTTGAGCATCTGCGGTGTAAAGGATTTCCACTGGTAATCTCTTGCCGCAATCAGCGGTTTCCCGCCGAAAATTCCGTCCATATCACTTCCGATATTCGGGTTTCCGCTTAAGGAACTTCCAATGTAGGTCGGGATGTGGAAACGGATATATTCCCAGTTTCCTCCGGTCTGGTCACCACTCCATACACTGTTAAATCTCTGAGAGCCTGCCCAGCCGTCCAGAGAAATGATGTTCGGGCGGAAGTTCTCTGATGTTGTGACAATGTCGTACGCTGTCTTGACTCCATTTAACTGGAAGGAATATCCCGGTCCGACCCATGCCACGTCCGTTTTCAGCGTAGTAGCGCCGCCCCTGGTTACTTCCTTACGGAAATCACGGAGCAGATGCCAGTATGTCTTCTCGTCTGAATCCGGGCTTAAATTGCTCTCTGTCCACAGTCCGGATGCCACACCTCTTTTGTTTGCGTACTCTGTAAAGCGTGCCAGATTTTCTACATTGGCGTCCACTGCAGCGATACGCTCTTCGGAACTGCTTCCATCTTCCAGAACGCCTCCCTGTACATAGTAGCCGTTCTGGCCGTAACCTCCGCCATATCCATCGTTTGGCAGGAAATATCCAAGCGGCATGTCATACAGAAGATATTTATCCAGAACAGCCCTTGCCGAATATTCATACGGAGTATCAACATTTTCCGGATAGTTCTCTGTAGCCACTGTCGGGGTTTCTCCGTTTAATGACTCGGAATGCTGTCCCTCGGAAAGCCGGTAGCCGGTTGCCATTCCACTTTCATAATGGGTGGTTCCTTCGTTAAGGTGAGACTCGGTTCCCTTGACATTCCATTCCTTATCTCCCGCTTCCTCTGACCAGGCATCTCTGTTGTAGCAGTTCAGGTGGCCTTCATAGAATCCATACTCCGGAAGCAGTAGCGGATTTCCGGTTACATGATAGTAAGCCCGAAGCAGATCCATAACGATCTGACGGCCTCCTTCATTTTCGGTCACAAAATAATACGCACTGAAATGGTGCTCTTTGTGGGCAGCCGTAACCACATCCGCATCTGACTCACCGAAATCATAGAGTCCGTCTGAGAACGTATTTCTCAGCACACCATATCCGCCTGTCGTATAATAAAATGGATTCGGAGATGCCACACCTCCGTCCATCCATGCACTTTCATTGACAATCTGAATCTTCCGGCCTGTATGCACAAACCGGCCGTTCTGTGTTCCGCCGCCGTAGAAATGCTCATTTTCCCCGCGCAGAAGTGTCTGAACCGTTTCTTCTGAAGTAAATTCCAGAGACTTCGCCTCCTCCATTACCTTTCGCTCTCCTGCATAGACCGTCATCAGCGCTTTCGCTTTATCGAACACAATCCTTGTTCTGCCGCACTGTACTGTGACAGATGACGTGTCTTCCAGAATCTCAGCCTCTGGCTTTGTGTAGGCGTCCGCCTCATCCGGGTACTGCTGAATCTTTGCCGTATGGGCCTCATCTCTTGGAGCAGCATATTCCGGAAATGCTCCATCTGTACTTACATCGTAGCGGAAAATCGATTCTTCCAGAAATATAATCTTCCCCTTGATTCCTTCCTGAAATGACAGATATACGATATTGCTTCTGTCCGCATCCTTCTGAATGACGGATGCCTCACTTAATGTCCCGCAAAATGCGTTCTTTTCCTCACTCATTACAATCCTCCTTTGACACAACCAGAATGGTTATGCATGATGCCTTAAAATTTTGTAAATTCATTCTACCAGAACAGACAAAAAAGCGCTATCACTGAGCGCTTTTTCTGTCCAATATTACAAAAAGATTGTACTTATGTATAAATATATAAAGTGATTCCATCCTTCAATCTCTGAAGTCCGTCTTTTAGAACCGCCCTCGGGCATGCAATATTCATTCGAAGAAATCCCTCTCCTGTTTTGCCGTACTGGATTCCGGACGACAAATACAGCCCGGTCTCTTTCCTCAGAAACGCAGCCAGTTTTTCCGAATCCTCTGTAATTTCCCGGCAGTCAATCCAGAGAAGATACGTAGCTTCGGAAGGAACCAGATGAATCTTCGGGATCTCTTTTTTGATAAATTCCCCCGCAGTCTGTTTATTTTCATATAGATAGTCTCTCAGTGCATCCAGCCACGGGCCACCTTTCTGGTAAGCCGCGATTGTCCCCGTCATGGCAAAGACATTCGGCTCCGCCGCTTCATCCGTATTCAAGGCCCGCCAGATCTTATGACGCAAAGTTTCATCCGGCACCATCACAGCCGCTGTCTGTAGCCCCGCCAGATTAAATGTCTTGGTAGGCGCAATACAGGTAATACTGTTATTCCTGCACTTTTTCGATACCGATGCAAACGGGATATAGGATTTTCCAGGATCCGTCAGTTCACAATGAATTTCATCCGAAATAACCACCACATGGTATTTCCAGCACAGCTCTCCAATCCGCTCCATCGTCTCTCTCGTCCAGATTTTCCCCACCGGATTGTGCGGATTACAGAAAATCAACATAGTCGTCTGGGGATCAGAAAGCACTTCTTCCAGCGCTTCGAAATCCACATCGTAACATTCTCCATCATAGGAAAGCGGACACTCTACAACATATCTTCCATTATTTACAACCGAATTGAAAAAAATGTTGTAAACCGGTGTCAGAAGCACGACTTTCTCCGCCGGAGTCGTAAGTTTCCGAACCGCACTGGAAATGGCCGGCACCACGCCGGTACAGAAAATCAGCCAGTCTTTTTCTATCCGGAACTGATGGCGCGTCTCCCACCAGTTCTGAATTGACTCATACCACTCATCCGGGATCAAAGTGTATCCAAAAGCACCGTGGCCTGCTCTTTTCTGAATTGCATCCCGGATCTCCGGCGCCGTTTCAAAATCCATATCCGCCACCCACATCGGAAGCTCATTCCCGGCAACGTCCCATTTTACAGACAGAGTTCCACGCCGGTTAACCGGCTTATCAAAATCATAATTCATACCCTGTTTCCTCCTGTCCTGCCCGATTATGCACAAAATCGATCCAGCTTTTCTTCAACCGACTTGCAGCAGATCCTGGTCTTCTCCGGGTCAATCCTGTCTTTTTCAATAATCAGTTCTCCGATCTCATCCGCGCAGATCGTACCGCCGGACGGGTTCAAAATGCTGTCTACCTTTCCTGTGATTTCAGCATTCACGGTTGAATACTCAAATGCCAGCGTTGTATTCAGCAGACGACAGTTCTTCATTACAAGATTGTCGATGTAACACATTCCCTGAAGACTCTCGATTGTACAGTTAATCAATGTCAGATTTTTCGCATTCCATCCCAGATACTCTCCTGAAATAAAAGAATCATAAACTGTCACATTCTCACTGTTCCAGAACGCATCTTTCGAAAGCATCTTGGCATTTCGGATTTCCATGTTTTTCACACCGTCAAAAGAATAATTCCCTATCAGCTGGAAATCGGACAGCTTCATATTTTCACTGTTCATGGCAAAATAATCACCCTTTGCCGTAACATGTTCCATTGTCACATCACTGCAGTTCCAGAAAGTCTCAGCCGCATTCGGGAATGTCACATATTCCAGATGCACCCCCTGACAGCGCCGGAAATTCTTCGGCGCCTCAATGACCGCATTTTTCACCGTGATATCATTTGTATACCATACACCCGCTCTCGCCATCTCAAACCATGTACAGTCCTCCGCATAGATATGATTACAGTACCAAAGCGGATACTTCCATTTAAACATGCTGCCATAAAGCCTGATATCACTACTCTCCTTTAACGGCGACTCCCCATCTGTAAAAATTGTATCATAAACATCCGTATGCTCCGCATGAAACAACGGCCTTTCCCCTGTCAGATACGCCTGCTTTACTAATTCTCTTTCTGCCATGTTCCAAAACCTCCTCACGATCTTCTTTATAAATACCTGCTCCTGGATAATACCCAGTCTCCTTACTAAACTAACTATAGAACGGCCAAAACAAAATAGCAAATACTTATGTACTATGCCTTTTCATAGCTGAAAGTTATGGATATTTTTCGGGGACGTGTTCCGGCGTTTCGGAACCTGTCCCCGATGGAAAAAATCTGACAATTCGGTTTTGGCCTTATTTTATGCGGGTTTTGAGACTTTTTTGTCCATTTACGTCGTGTACCTGTGCACCGGAACACGTCCCCGATAAAGCGTATAAGATAGTAATTATTTATAGTTTATAAGGATTTATAGTTGAAACCTATTCTGCTTCGGGGTATAGTATTGGTAGTGTTTTATAGTACGTTTTAAATTTTGTATAGTTTATATTTTATGTGATGAGTCTGATGGAGGAATGTGTTTATGGAGCTTCGTGTTCTTCAATATTTTCTTGCGATTGCAAGGGAACAGAGTATTGTTCATGCTGCCGAGTCGTTGCGTCTTTCACAGCCGACGCTTTCTACGCAGATTAAAAACCTGGAGGATGAGCTTGGTAAGAAACTTTTTATCCGGGGTGGTAAGGGTTCCCGGCGGATTACGCTTACAGAAGAGGGGATGATTCTGCGTAAGCGGGCTGAGGAGATTCTCGAGCTTGTCCGAAAGACGGAGTCTGAGATCTCTGCTTCTGATGATGTTCTGATCGGTGATATTTATATTGGTGCCGGCGAGACTGACGGGATCCGGCTGATTGCGCGGGCGGCAAAGCAGATGCAGTCGCGTTATCCCGGCATCCAGTTTCATATTTCAAGTGGAAATGCTGTGTTTGTGAGAGAGTCTCTTGACAGGGGACTGATTGATTTTGGAATTGTTTTTGGTCCTGTAGATCTGACGAAATATCATGCTTTGAAAGTTCCGGTACGGGATATCTGGGGTGTGCTGATGCGTAAGGATTCGCCTCTTGCCGAGAAGGAATCAATCCGGAGAGAAGATCTCTGGGATCAGCCGTTGATCGTCTCCCAGCAGGAGTCCAACGGCGGCCAGGTGCTGCAGTGGTTGAAGCGGGATCCGGCTGATCTTCGTATTGTAGCCACCTACAATCTGATTTACAATGCTTCCCGGTTGGTCGATGAAGGGCTGGGCTATGCGTTTAGTTTTGACCATCTGATCAATACGACCGGAGACAGTACTCTTTGCTTTCGTCCGCTTGATCCGGCACTGGAGATAGAGATGTCAATTATCTGGAAAAAGTATCAGGTGTTTTCCAAACCGGTGGAAAAATTTATTTCTGTCCTGCGGGAATCTCTTTCTCTGGATGAAGCATAGGTTTCTCCTCCATTTTCCCCGCTTTATTTGACAATCGGATGTATTCTCTTTTATAATATAACTATTACATTTGTAAGATTGAAGGGAGGAATCTGTTATGACCCGTTTGCCGCAAATCTCCGAGGCGGAATTTGAAGTCATGAAAATCGTGTGGCAGCGTGCCCCGGTCAACACAAATGAAATCACGGAATGTCTGGAGAAAACGACATCCTGGAGTCCGAAAACGATTCAGACGCTGATCAAGCGGCTGGTCAACAAAGGTGCTCTGACCTACGAAAAGCAGGGACGTATCTTTGTCTACACTCCTCTGGTCGGAGAAAAAGAATATATCGGACAGGAGAGTTCTTCTTTTCTGAAGCGTTTTTACCATGGGGATCTCACCGAAATGGTTTCCTCTTTCCTGGAGGAGGACCGCCTTTCGGAAGAAGACCTCGATGAACTGCGTGCGCTTTTGTCCGGAACATCAAAAAAAGGAGGCCGCTGATCATGGAACGTTTTATGATACATTTTCTGTTCTGCAGCCTTCTTCTTTGTGGAATCATCGGTATCTTTTTCTTTCTCCGGACAGTATTCAAAACACTGCTTGTCGGACGGATGCGGTACCATCTCTGGCTTGTGCTGCTTATACTGTCTGCCATTCCGTTTCTTCCGGGTCTCCCTTTTAAATTTTCCGGAAATATTTTATGGTCTTTCCTGCCGTCAAACCATTCTTTTTCATTTCATGCTGTATCCGGAACAGGCCAGAATATGCAGCCTTACGTTGCTGCCGCCGGATGGATGAATGATTTCACGGAATCTGTTACACAGAGAACGCCGTCTTCTCTTTGGGGTTTTCTTTTTGCCGTCTGGATTGCCGGCGTCCTTTTTATGGGAATCTTTCTGATCCGTTCTGCACTTCGTCTCCATGCACTGAAAAACGCTTCCCTTCCTTTGCAGCATGAAAAAGCAAAAGCGCTGTATCAGTCGTGTCTGGAGGAACTGCACATCCGGCGGAAGATTCCTGTGTACAGCAATGCCTTTTTAAAGTCTCCGGTTATGGCCGGGGTCATTCGTCCCGGCATTTACCTTCCGATTCACCTGATCTCTGATTATCAGGAAAAGGATCTCCGGTATATTCTGCTTCACGAACTGTTTCATTACCGCCACCGGGATTCACTCATCGGACATCTGATGAATCTTGCGGGTATGGTCTACTGGTTTCATCCGCTGATGCGCCTTTCTCTTCACACCATGCGGGAAGACCGGGAAATTGCCTGCGATGCTTCTGTGCTGTCCCTGCTCGATGAAACTTCCTATGCCGAATATGGGCAGACCCTCATCCGATTTGCCCGGAAAACATCGCTTCATCCGTTTCCTTTTACAGCCGGACTTGGAGAAAATAAAAAACAGATCCGAAAACGGATTCTTTGCATTGCTTCCTACCAGAAGCCTACACCCTGTAGGCGATTCAAAAGCGGGTGCGCCTTTTTCCTGATCTGTCTCCTTTTGTCCGCATCGGTTCCCTTTCTTTCCTCCGATGCAGCGGCAGAAAATGCGGCGCTTCCCGAAAATGGAGCTTCCGGTACTTCATCTTCCCTTTCCGCCTATTTCCAGGGCTATGAGGGATGTTTTGTCCTGTACGATATGGAAGCGGACGACTGGACCATCTACAACGAATCCCTTGCCCGCAGCCGGGTTTCACCGGATTCGACCTATAAGATTTTTGATGCCCTGTTTGCTCTGGAAGAAGGGATAATCACTCCGGAACACAACTTTCTTCCACAGCCGGATGAATCGTATCCATTTGAAGAGTGGAATCAGGATCAGACACTGCAAAGTGCAATGACCTCCTCCGTCAACTGGTATTTTCAGAATCTGGATCATCAGATGGGCGCATCCGTCCTGCGTTCCTACCTGCATCAGATCGGCTATGGAAATGAATCCCTTCAGGGAGATCTTTCTTCTTACTGGATGGAATCTTCTCTGAAAATTTCTCCGGTGGAGCAGGTGCAGCTTCTTGTTTCATTTTATTACAACGACTGGAATTTCGATCCGTCACATATTGAAACGGTCAAAGATGCTATCTGCCTTTCCTCATCTTCGGGAACTGCCCTTTATGGAAAGACGGGAACCGGACAGATAAATGGGCAGAATATCAACGGTTGGTTTGTCGGTTTTGTAGAGTCTTCCGGGCACCCGGTCTTCTTTGCATCAAACCTTCGGGGCAAAGATGCAGCCGGAAGCGCAGCAGCATCCATCACCCTTTCCATCTTATCGGATCTGGGGATTTATTCTGATGAATCCCTTTAAATTCACGCAAAATGAAGCGGACAGGA
The DNA here is from genome assembly GCF_002161525.1 of Drancourtella sp. An57. Classification (NCBI taxonomy): domain Bacteria; kingdom Bacillati; phylum Bacillota; class Clostridia; order Eubacteriales; family Oscillospiraceae; genus Drancourtella; species Drancourtella sp. An57. The sequence continues at coordinate 121,946 of NZ_NFHY01000010.1, read as the reverse complement.
ATATTTACTCCTCGTCCGCTTCTTCCCACTGTTTTCCAAGCCGGTACTGATATTCCGGCACTTTCGCAAGTTCCTCCTCGGAAATCTCATTTCCCAGATATTGGAATGTCCCGTCATCCGAAAACTGCACGATCAGTTTATGAGTCATCGCATTGTCATTACACGCTGCCATGCACACCGCCTGCACCGTCAGTTCCACTATGCCGTCCCCCTTTTCTTCTGCCTTTACAACTTCCGGAATGGAAGTTCCAAACGTAGTCGGAGAATAGTTCCCGGTCCCAAGCCGTACCCACAGATAGGTTCCTGTCTCTGCATCGTATTCTGCACAGGCCCTGAGTTCATCTTTCGTCACCGGAAGATATTCCATGATCAGACTTTCAAATTCTTCCGCCTCGATCCCGTCCGCATACCGGTCATAATCTATGATCGTTCCATATTTCATTTCATAGAATGATTCAAACACTCCATTGTAATCCAGTCTGGAAAGATCGGACGTATTCCAGTTTGAACAAAGTAGATTATTTCCCTGATATCCAAGTGCCAGAACACACTTCCTGGAAAGTTCTCGGTACGTTTCTTCCATGGGCCGGATCCGTATCATCGTGGATGCGTCCACGACTTCCGTAACTTCCGGCGGCTGCGGCGCACACAACTCGTAGGAAAGCCAGCCTTTTTCCGTGTAGTTCCACCATTTCACCCTTGTATAGGAAGTGGAAGAAATGACAGGTTCCCCGTCACCGCTCCACTCGGAAATGGTATCCACCACATACAGGTTTTCCCCGTCATACTCAAACTCCATCCGGTTCAACCCGCCGCTGGACTTCACCTTATAAAGAACGGTCGTTCCCTCTTTTCCTTCCTTGCAGTCTGCCAGAAAGTCTTCCATCGTCTCATAGTTCTCCATTGTCGAATAGGCATCCGCGCCGGTTACCGTCAATCTGTCTTCCTTCAGCACCTCCTTCAGGGCGACAATCTCCTCATCGGATAATACTCCATCGGATGCATCCCCTTTATCCATGTTCTGATACTGACTGGAAATCAGCTCCATTGCCGCACTACACTCTTCTTCTGCATCTTTCTTCTTTTGGGTATCCAGCGGAAGATTGTATCCCTTTTCCCACTGTTCTGTCTGCTCTGTTGCCTCAGCTTCTTCCCCTTTGCTCTGGCTGTTTTCTTTTCTGTCTCTGCTCAGCATGATGCCGCTCAGACCAATCAGCAGAATCAGGAGAACTATAAGCATAGCATATTTTCTGTAAATTTTTTTACTCCCCATAGTAATGATTCCACTCCTCCTCTGTGAGCCTTGGCTTATACCAGAAATTAGTCATCCCTTCCTCCCTGGAAATCACACGGTTGGATACATACTGAAAACTCCCGTCTTTCATCGGGCGCACCACCAGTTCACTCTTCATGGCACAGTCCAGCATTTCCATCTCCCATACCGCTTCCACGGTAAGCTGAACCGTTCCATCCTCCAGTTCTTTATATCCGGTCACTTCCGGATACGGCCCGTATGGCGAGCCTCCATCATAACGCCCCCGCGGGCGGTAGAGAAAGGTGCCGCTCTCCGGTTGAAACTTCATATGGTCCCGGATCGTCTGCCTGCCAAAAGAAAAATAACTTTGCAGGACCTCCTCAATTTCTTCTTCCGGCACATGATATTCTGCCCCTTCCTTTGCTTCATATGGAACAATTTCCCCATATTTTGCGCGGTAAAGCCGTTCATACAGATCGCAAAAATCCAGTTCTTTGCTATCCTGCTCCGTCCAGTCGGTAATCAGCAGATTATTCCGCTCATATCCGACAGATGCGAGATAGGTCTGGTAAGCCTCCCTGCATGTCTGATCCAACGGCTTGACCCGGAAGGCTTTTTGCCCCGGAGCGCCGTCGTATCCCGCCGGACGGGATTCCTCCAAAAACAGATATCCCTTGTCCGTATAATCCCATGAGGCGGCTTCAAATTCATGATAATAATAGACCTCCGGGCTGTCGTTCTCCCACTGAAGGGAAGATTCTGTCACCTCTATGTTTCCATTCTGAGCCTCCAGATCGTAACGGATCCAGCCGCCTTCGTCCGTTACACAGAAAAACACCACTGAATCTTTTTCTCCTTGTTCTGCGCTTTCGCAGAAGTCCTGGACCTGCCCGGGATGTACCATGTTAATCTGATTGTCCGTGTCAACCGCCGCATATCCCTGCTCCCCGATGGCCTGTATGATCTGTTGCTGAAATGCCAGCGTATCTTTTTCCCCTCTGCCTCTCTCCTCTTCGTAAATCTCCCGGAATCCCTCTGCAAGCTGTTCGGACTCCCTGGAAATCCGCTCTTCTTTTTCCTGTCTTTCTGTTTTTTTCTGATTTTCCTGCCTGTATCCGTCCTCTCTTTCCACGGCAATACTGCACCCCGCCCCGGCAAACAGAAGAATCCATCCTGCAATCATCCACTTCTTCCAGCTCAAGAACTTCTCTCCTTTTCCATCTGTTACCACTGTAAAATATCTTCCCGGAAATGCAAGAATCTATCTGCTTTTCTTCCTTGTGTCTTAATATTACACTTGTAAGATTTCAAAGTCAAGAAGATTCCAACGGGCTGACTACGAATATTTCGCAGCAGCCCGTACCTCTTTTAGTCCTCTTCACTTATTTGGATTACAGGCGTGTTCCTCTCCCCGGTCTGCTTCCGCACCCATTCCCGGATTCTATCCGCGGAGATCCTCTTTTCTCCAAACACTGCCCGGTCCGGTCTTGCTAAGTATTAGTTTACACGATGGGACTCCTTTTTTCTTGACCGGATATGTGCAGTTCCATTTTTATTCTTTGTTCCAGCGAATGCCAATGCTACACAGCAGCAGTGCAAGAACCAGAATCACCGCAAGTGGAATGACGTTCTCCATCCATCCTCCCGCTTCTGTCATCAGGCAATATCCCCATGCAGCCGGAAACGCATTTCCGATGACCTGCAGCACGTTCGGGAGCAGTTCTTTCGGGAACAAAATGCCTGACAAAAGAATCGACGGAAGAAAGACAAACATTGACCACATGGAGGTCTTACTCTGATCTTTCACCATCAGACCGATCACGCCTGCCACGCTGATCGTAACAACCAGAAACAGTACCAGTGAAACCACATATGCAGCCGGATGTTCCGGAAATTCCGCGTCAAAAAACAGTGGCGCAGAAAAAAAGAGAATCATACTCATGCAAAACAAATGTACAAACGCAGAAAGACCTGTCGTAAAGAATCCAAGCCACTCCGGAACCCCGTTGGATTTGTAAACCTGCCGGATCTTGCTTCCGTAGATTTCCACAAGAGAAGGTGGAACACCGATGAGCGCACCCATGGAAACGCCAAACACGGTCATGGACTGGATCAGTGTCTCCTTGGCTTCCGGCATGACAGAAGTAAAAATGCCTCCCATCACCGCAAAGAACAGAAGCGGCACCAGATAGCAGGTAAGCAGAAGCGTCCGGCTCCGGATATCCATTTTCCACTGGAGCGAGACTCCGTAAAAGAATGCATTCATCCGTCATTCCCCCTTTGTGATTTTCATAAAGTGTTGTTCCAGCGATCCCCGGTCCACATGAAGATCCAGAATCGTCGCACTCCTCTTCCGGTACTGTTCCAACAGTTTCATCAGATCTGTTCCAATGTCTTCTGATTCGAACTCTTCCGTGCCATGTTCTGTCCGAATCGAAATCCGGTACTGCTTTCCAACCTTTTCACCAAGTTCCTCTACCGTTCCGAGAAATACAAGGCTGCCCCCATTTAAAATCCCAATCCGGTCACAGAGGCTTTCCACCTCTGTCATATCATGGCTTGTCATTACAATGGTCTTTCCATTTTCCCTCAGCTTTCGGATCAGGCCATGAAGCGATACCCGCCCTTCCACATCAAGTCCTGCTGTCGGTTCATCCAGAAACAGGAGATCCGGATCCCGTATCAGGGCAAGTGCCAGATGGAGCCGTCTCTTCTGTCCCGTCGATAACTGATAATACTGCTTCTTTGCAAATTCCGGAATGCCAAGCTCCTTCAGCATTCCCGCATCCGGCACGCAGTGATTCCACTTTGCAAACAGCCGGACCGCCTCCATCGCCCGGATATGCTCCGGCAGTGATGCCGACTGCAGCTGAATTCCGGTTTTCCCTTGAACATTGATCTGTCCTTCGTCATATGTTCTCAGCCCCTCGATGCATTCCATGGCCGTCGTTTTACCCGCACCATTTATCCCCAGGATTCCAAAAATTTCCCCCTGATTCACACCAAAATTCAGATCTTTCAACACCGTATGTGTCCCGTAACTTTTCTTTAATCCACAAACCTGTACTGCTTTTGTCATGCATCTTCCTCCTGAAACGGATTCACTCCCAGCCGGGAAAAATAAACATCCAGAACCTGCCCGACATACTCATTGGCCATCGCCTGTTTTTCCTGCCATTTTGGATCCGTTCCTTCAAATTTTCCAACTTCCACCAATTTGGAGAGCATACTCAAATCCCCTCCGGTAAATTCCGTGATCATCTTCCAATAATTCTCGGCAAAACGCTGTCCCTGTTCGCTGTCGGCCGGAACTTTCGCTATGTAAAGCTGTATTGCTTCCTCCTGAAGCTTTTGAAACCGGTGCATAAAATCCGTTCCGCTTTCCCGGTCAAAGCGGCTTCGGATGTGCTCCAGTGTCTGATCGTCAAAATGCTTGATCAGCCAGTAATACTCATTATTCATCTGCAGGTTTACGATAATATCCGCATACTTTTTGAAATCCACCTCCTGCATCTGAAGCACTTCTTCCCGCAGAATTTCAAGCTCCCTTAATGATTCGGACAGACTTTCGACTTTCCGTCGCACTTCTTCTGCCTGCTGTGCCAGGGCATCCGCCACCTCATCCGGCGTATCCAGCGGAATCAGGCGGTTTTTGATATCCTGCAGGGAGAATCCGAGCTGTTTCAAAGATAAAATCTGGTGCAGACGGATTACATCTTTATCTGTATAAAGCCTCCGCCCGCCTTCACTGATGGAAGAAGGCGAAAGCAGTCCTTCTCTGTCATAGTGCTGTAATGTCCGGACTGTGACATTCATCTTCTTTGCCACTTCCCCAACGGTCATAAATCCCTTCGGTACTGCTCTTTGTTTTTCCATGTCCGTGTCACCTCCTGCTCCTAGTATACTTCATGACGTAACGTCACAAGCAAGCCCCTTTAAAAATTTTTTCTTGACCGCAGATCCCGTCTTATGATAGACTGGTGACTCGGAAAATTCAGGTCTTTATTGGAAACGTACATTCTCCCGAATGAATAACGAACAACACGATTTTTCTGCTGATTTATTATTCATTCATAAGGAGGATTTTTTATGCCAAGAACTAAAAAACAGGAACTCATTTTTTCACTTCTGATGGTATTTTTCATGGTTTATGCCATGATCTGCTACAATATTGCACTGAACATGGGCGGAATGAATTATGCCGTATTCGGAGCAGCCTTTCATGAACTGATCATCATGTACCCGATCGCCTTTCTTCTGGACTTTTTCTTTGTGAGCCACATCGTAAAAAGAACCGCTTTTAAAATCGTAGACCCGGAAAAAGAAAACCCATTTCATCTGGTACTGGCAATTTCTGCCATCACCGTAATGTGGATGTGTCCACTGATGAGTCTTGCGGCTACACTGCTGTTCAAAGATGCAGGAATCAACGTAATCCCAGTCTGGCTTCAGACTATCGCAATGAATTTCCCGATGGCATTCTTCTGGCAGATGTGCTATGCCGGACCACTGGTAAGATTCCTGTTCAGAAAAATCATGAGACAGTCATAAAATAGAAAAAAGGAGCTGAGTTTAAAAGAAAACTCAGCCCCTTTTTTCTGTTATTTTACAGGAAATCGCCCGCAGGATTTTTTCTCCGGACAGTAATTCAGGAATTCACATTTTGGTTTACAGTACTGATCTACAATCAGCTCCCATTCCTCTGAAAGATTCCGAAGTTCTTTCAAAATATCCCGCATCAGATCACGATATTCCCAGTATGCTCTCATACACATCCTCTGTTTGCAGATATCCAGAAAATTCCTCAGATTCCGCTTATCCACAATCTTGGTTCCCATGCCAAGCGGCAGGATCATGGCTGCATCCTCTTTTGGAATCTGACATTCCTCGATCAGAAAAGAAGCGCATTTCTGAATTTCCTCCATGCAGGAACGATACCTCTCCAAAGCCAGATCTTTGTTTTTGACAGAAGGCGGAATTACAAACTCAAAATTCTGATAATTGATATATCTTGTACTTGCCTGCAGCCTTGTCGGAGCACCTCCTATATGAGTATACCATTCCCGAATTACTCTGGCCGAATACCCATCCAGAACCATTTCTATATTTACATACTCCAGTACACGTCCATGATTTGTTTTCAGACATTCCAGCCCTCTTTTATAGTTTTTCTCCGGGTCCTCTATATCGCTGCCCCAACAGATTCCAGCTCTTTCCCCCATCAAAGTAAGTGGTTTTCTCGTTGTTTCCTCCAAAAGCGTAACTTTGCCCATCGTACAGCCCTGATCTGTCCTAAACAGATTTTTTCCTTTCCTCAGTCATTATAAGTATCTTACTACAAAACCTTCGATTTTCCAAATGGTTCTCTTCAGTCAGTATAAAGAATCCCCGACATCATTTGGGAAATTCATCCAAACTCGCTGTGGAACAATACAGTATTCTGTTTGATTTTCTGAAGATCTTATAATCTTCATGTAAATGTAGGCTAAAATATTAGTCATTTCTTGCTTTTTTTAGATTTTAGGATAATATATTCATTATGAACACCCATATTTTTTCAAAACAACCCCCACTGGAAATCGAAGGAGAACTGGAACATCTGTTTGAGGAAGTTCCATTCCTCTCCATAGAGGAGGTCGCATATGTCAAAGATTGAACGTCTTCATGTTTTCTATCATGGTCGAAAGGTCGGAACAATGATGCTTTACCGGAAACGACTGACAGCATTTGAGTATGATAATACATGGCTGATTGCCGGATTTCCGATCAGCCCGTTTTCTCTTCCGTTGGAAAAAAAGTATTTCTTCCTAAAGTCGATCCATTTGAAGGACTGTTCGGTGTATTCGCAGACAGTCTTCCAGACGGATGGGGCGTCTGCTTGTAGACCGGTAATATCCATGAGCGTGTAAACGAATGTCTCGGCATTTATCTCCAAAATCCATCCTGATACACAAAAGATCCCGGCATTTCCATAGAAAAAAGGACGATTCTAGAAAGGATTGAGCGTTTTCAAAGCCTCAATCCTTTCTAGAATCGTCCTATCTCTTTAAACATCATGATTTATGCAAAACATGCTACTGAAATAATGACTGATGCAAACATAAAAAAGAGTCCGCCTATTCGCATAAATGCAATATATAAATCCGTTGGTTCTCCATTTTTCGCGGTAAAATAATGTTCCATTTTCCAAAGCAGCTTCGGATTGATTAACATAAACAATCCTAAAAGAAATAAAATGACCGGCCAAATAAGATTTATATCCTTCATTTTCTATCTCCCACAAATAATTTTATTTCGTGCACGAAAAACAGTATTTCCTCTATATCTGGAAACCTTACCATTATACAAAGGTTTACATAAAAAATTATAACGGATTTCAGCATAGCCGCAGATTCCCTGAAGAAGACCTAGCCTGTAAGATGTCACTTCCAAATACCGCTACCAGATGTTAAATGTCTTATCCGTTGTCCTGCACTGTACCTGAAGTTCATAATAATGCTGGATCAGCCGATCTTCCTTATCTCTTCGTTCCAACAGCTTTACATTGAGTACTTTTCCTTTGAAAAGTACACCTGGCCTTTTCATTCTGAAATGTCCTCTTATGTTGATCGTACCAAGAGCAAATACTGCCGCACCGATCAGTACAAGCACGATTGTCTGGAAAGTAAAAGATCCCATAGCTTTTTCTCCTTTGTCATATTTCCAAAAAGATCCTGCCCCGGCTCATTTCCTTTTAGTTCTGTCCGTAATATGCGTTTGCTCCGTGTTTTCTGTAGTAGTGTTTATCCTGAAGATCCTGCGGTGCCGGTTTTACTTCCGGATTAATCATCTCACAGCGGGCTGCCATCTTCGCCACTTCTTCCAGGACAACGGCATTGTGTACAGCCTCATGGGCATTTTTGCCCCATGTAAATGGCCCATGGTTCTTGCAGAGTACCGCCGGAACAGCCTCGTAATCTTTCTCCTTGAATGTTTCTACAATTAAAAGGCCTGTATTTTTCTCGTACTCATCAAATTCTTTTCCTTCCAGACAGCGCGCACATGGAATTTCACCATACATGTAGTCTGCATGTGTCGTTCCATAGCACGGAATTCCTCTTCCCGCCTGTGCCCAGCTTGTTGCCCACGGAGAATGGGTATGAACTACGCCTCCGATGTTCGGGAATGCTTTATAAAGCTCCAGATGTGTCGCTGTATCGGAAGAAGGGTTGTATTTTCCTTCAACTTTGTTTCCTTCCAGATCCATTACAACCATATCTTCCGGTTTCAGTTTGTCATAATCCACGCCACTTGGCTTGATTACAAAATACCCTTTTTCCCGGTCAATCGCACTTACATTCCCCCATGTGAATGTAACCAATCCATATTTCGGGAGATCCATATTTGCCTCGTAAACAATCTGTTTTAATTCTTCCAGCATTTTTTATTCCTCCGTAATCGTATATAATACTACTTTGTTAATCTCGCGGTTTGTCGATACAATCATCCCTTTTTTATAATATCGATTCCGCTTACTTTCAATTATACCATTGTATATAATTTTTTGTCATTATTTTGGGGATGAATGATCTTAAAATGAGCAGGAATCTTCCTTTAAAAGTATTTTTCCTCAAGTGCCAGAAGATCTTCCGGACCTTTTGCTTCTTTCAGTTCCTCCACAAGTTCTTCATTTGAAAGCATCTCGGCAAGTCTTGACATATTGTCCAGATGCTGATCCGTATTGCAGGAAGCAAGTGTGAAAAACAGAATGGCATCCTTATCATGGTCAGTCGGATCAAAACTTACCGGCTGATCCAGCTTCATAAAGGCAATCTCTGTCTTATGTACGCCTTCTGCAAATTCCTGCGAATGTGGCATCGCAAGCCCTGGCATGATTACAATGTAGGGACCATATTTTTCGACACATTTGATAAGGTCTTCTTTATAATTTTCCTCCACTGTTCCGTCCGCTTCCAGAACTTCACAGCTCATTCGGATTGCATCTTTCCAATCTTTTGCACTCTTTGCAAATTTATAATGTTTCTTTTCCACAAATTCTTTTAACATCTCTCTGACTCCTAGAATAATACTTTGATTTACAACCAGCTCTATCTTCTGCGTCCCTATGTAGGCGCGAGCTCATAAGTCCTGTCTCCCTTTAATTTTCCTGCAGAAGACTGGAAAAATCATGGAAATATCGTTCCCGTTCTTCGGTTGTCATCTTCACCAGTTCCTCAAAGCGATCCATGCTGATATATCCTGCCGAAAATAACAGCTCAGTATACTCTTTTTTGGAGAAACCATATACTTTCTCCCATTCACAGATTTTTTTCATACCATAGTAGTAACAGGTAAAGTATCCCGGGGAGTTCTGATGTGCCCTCACCTGACCTCTTGCTGTCACCCAGTCAAATCCAAGTTCCTTTTCATAAAGCTCAATTACTTCTTCCAACGATGCACCATAGTAAAAAAGCATTAGATCGGCACGGATCCGCACAGAAGCATGATGCCGCCGGTATGCGACAAAAAGTGGAAAAAACGGGTCTTCTGAAAAAAGATCCTGAAAGGCGCGCTCGGTTCGAAGACAGGTTCCTTCCAGAAGTGGCACCAGCTTAGCTCCAATTTTCACCGTCTCCGGTGTCTCATCAACCACAGCACGCACATACTGTACATGATGGCCCGGATATGCTTCATGAAGCGTGTTCATCCGGATCCAACCATCCGTTACATTTTTATAGTTGTATACATTCAGAAACATCTGTCCTACAAGAGGCCGGATACTGAAATCTCCACCTTCATAGCCGCCCCACGGATAAGAATCTTTACAGCACTCCGGCACCGGCAGACAGATACACTCTTCATCCTCCGGAAGCCGGACATACTCATGCGCCAGTGCCCTTGTCCGTTTTAGATACTCATTTGCACGGGCCAGCATCTCTTCCGGGGTGTCACACGGTCCTTCATATTTAAACAGGATTTCATTGATTTCCTCCATGGTAGTCGGCGCCGGTTCCGGAATATCCAGCCTTCCGGCAATATCGAATACGTCCGCCCTGGTCTTTTCAATCTCTTCCTGATACCAGGAAAGGAGCTCATCCAAAGACACACCCATCTGTTTTTGCAAGATAGTACGGTATAATTCTTCGTCCATCTTCACCGTCTGTTTCAGATCCTCTTCCTCCGTCTCCGCTGGTATCATTTTTTTACCATCCCGAAGTTTCTCTGCCATTTCTTCTAAAACAACTTCAGTCTCTGCCAGGGCCTTTTTCAGTCTTTCCAGTTGATTTTGTGAAAAGGATGAAAAAAATCTCTTCAAGTCCGTTCGGTACATCTCCACCATTCTGCTTTCTCTCATGAATTCATCTGAAAGATCTCCTTTTCTTCCCTTCTCTTTTGCCTGAATCAGTTCAAGTACACTATCCTTAGCTTCACAGATCTCGCGTAGATAGTCTAGCAGCCCCTGGCAACGTTCCTCGTCCGGATGCCGGTTCAATCGGGAAGTATTCTCGATTTCCCAGTGAATCCCAAGATGATCTGCCTCCGGATGTTCCTCTTTATCCTTCAAAGTATACTCCAGCGAATCCAGAAAGTCCTTAAAATGATGCTTTATCAAGGAGAATACCCGGTCTGGTTCCTCCAGTTCCTCCATCCTCTTTTTCAATTCCTCCACCCTGCTCCATGCCTGTCTCATGTGCTCTTCTGTTGGAAGAAATATCTTGCTTTTCTTCTGTTTGCCATCCAGCCAAAATCTGGACAGCAACGCGCAGTCTCTGTCCAGTTCCCGGTACTGTCGTCTCAGTTCTTCGTATCCCTTTGCCATCTCCGTTCGCTCCTTTTGTGTCCGATTGATCGGTTTTATGATCTTTTCTCCATCTTAGCACAGCATTTACGGTTCTTCAATACAACACAAAAAGGGACACTCTCTGAAAGTCTGCACTTTCAAAGAGTGTCCCTGATTACTTTATCTTCTGTCTCTTAGCTGAAAGACTGCTCTGTACGGTTAATGATCTCATCCTGAAGCGGTTTATCCAGGTTGCGGAAGAAATCACTGTATCCTGCAACACGAACAATCAGATCTTTATAATCCTCCGGATGTTTCTGTGCATTAATCAGAGTCTGGCGATCCACTACGTTGAACTGGATATGGTGACCATCCATCGCGAAGTAAGAACGGATCAGGTCTGCCATATGATTGAGGCCTTCTTCGCCTGCTACAACGTCCGGTGTAAACTTCTGATTCAGAAGTGTTCCGCCTGTTGCAAGATGATCCATCTTGGAGCAGGATTTAATAACTGCTGTCGGTCCGTTTGTATCTGCGGATTTTTCCGGAGAGATACCTTCGGATACCGGTTTGTGAGCTTTTCTTCCGTTCGGAGTTGCAAGGATGACATCTCCGAAGTATACATGACAGGTTGTCGGCAGCATATCGATGCGGTATTCTCCGCCTCTGATATTCGGACGTCCTGTGATGGTGCTTCTGTAAAGCTCGAAAATATCCTGCATGATATCATCTGCGTAATCATCATCATTACCATATTTCGGGCTGTTGTCATGAACCATCTTGTAGATGGAATCATATCCTTCGAAGTCATGTTCCATTGCTTCGATCAGCTCTTCCATGGTGAAGTTCTTCTTGTCGTAAACATTGTATTTGATTGCAGCAACACAGTCAGTAACCGTTCCGATACCTACACCCTGAATGTAGCTTGTGTTGTATCTTGCTCCACCTGCATTGTAGTCTTTTGCCTTGGAGATACAGTCATTTGTTACAACAGACAGACATGGTGCCGGCATGTTTTCAGCATATAATTTTTCAATAACATTGTTTCCACGGATCTTAACATCTACGAAGTACTCAAGCTGTTTCTTAAATGCAGCCCATAATTCGTCAAATGTCTTGAAGTCTTTTGCGTATCCAAGCTGAAGACCAAGCTGCTTTTTGCTGTACTCATCGTATCCGTTGAACAGTGTCAGCTGGAAGATCTTCGGAATGTTCAGGTAACCTGTCAGGATATAAGCTTCGCTTCCCCATGCTCCGGTCTCTACACATCCTGAGGATCCACCGCGTCTTGCATCCGGCAGACTCTTTCCTGCATTAAGGAGCTCTGCAATCTGAGCCTCTGTGTTATAGAATGCCGGCTGTCCCCATCCTTCTCTGGAGATTTCACATGCTCTCTTTAAGAATTTTGCCGGTGTCTTCTTGCTGATGGTTACGTTGGAGTTCGGCTGAACCAGTCTCATCTCATCCATGCAGTCAAGGATCAGATAACTTACTTCATTGACACCGTTACGTCCATCCGGTGTTACCCCGCCTGTGTTGATATTTGCGAAATCGGTGTATGTTGCACTTTCTTTCAGTGTGATACCAACTTTTACAGGAGCAGGCTGATTGTAGAATTTTACCCACAGACATTCCAGAAGTTCTTTTGCTTTCTCATCATCCAGAATACCGTCGGCAACATCTTTCTGATAATATGGATACAGATGCTGATCCAGTCTTCCCGGGCTGAAAGCATCCCAAGGATTCAGTTCTGTCGTAACTGCAAGGTGTGTAAACCAGTACAGCTGGATTGCCTGCCAGTATGTCTGCGGCTTGTGTGCCGGTACAACTTCCAGGTTTGCAGCAATCTGAAGCAGCTCTGCCTTTCTTGTCTCGTTTTCTTCTTTTTCTGCCATTTCAAGAGCAAGTTTGTGATAACGCTCTCCAAGAATAATGACAGCATCGCACGCGATGTCCATCGCTTTCAGCTCTTCTGCTTTATCCAGAGCTTCCGGATCATTGATATAATCCAGAGCATCCATTGTCTTTTTGATTTTCTCTTTATAATCCATGTATCCGGTTGTGAATACCTGCTCGCCTCCGCATGTATGTCCAGGTCCTCTCTGCTCCATGAACTCTGTGAACATACCTGCTTCATAGCAGTCATGCCATTCCGGTGTCATCTTGGAAAGAAGCTTTTCTCTCATGCTTCTTCCTGTCCAGTACGGGATGATCTCTTCTCTCTGAAGCTTCCGGTCTTCTTCTGTTGTCTTGAAGGATACCAGATCTCTTTCGCTCATGACGATCATATCCTCTTCACTGTGGCAGCAAAGTTCCGGGAATGTCGGAGATGCCTGAGGATCTTTTCCTTTTTCACCAACGATCAGTTCGCCGTCTCCAAGATATAATGTCTTCTTGGAAAAATATTCTTTCAGAGTCATCGCTCTCATAACCGGAATTGAATATTTTCCATCGTTTTCTCTGTAAAAGTCTGTCTCGATTTTTGCTCTTTCCAGGTCAATATGAACCGGAGTAGTTACACTGATCTGTCTGAGTTTCTGAATTCTTTCATTCATACCGCGAAGTTTTGCCATTTTTCTAACCTCCTATTTTGGTGTTCGTATATCCTGCATTGATAAATATAGCCGCCAGTGCTTCCATCTCTTCTTTGTCTGGTGCATGCAGGTCAGTGCCTTTATATTCCATATCCAGCTTTCTGTATTTTCCGCTTCCGGTATCATGGTAAGGCAGCAGATTGATCTGAGCCGGATGGATATCGTGTTCCTGAAGAAACGCGATGGTTTCTTTCATGTTCTGTTCGTTTCCGTTTACCTCTTTGATGGTAGGAATCCGGATATAGATTCTGGCGCCGTCCTGAGAAAGGCGGACCAGATTTTCAAGTATCAGTTTATTGTCAACTCCGATGTACTTCTTATGAAGCTCCGGATCCATAATCTTCACATCATAAAGGAATGTATCTACATAAGGAAGAATCTTCTGAAATCTTTCATAAGGAGCATATCCGCATGTGTCGATGGTAAGCGATATTCCCTGACGGTCCAGCTCTTTGGCTGCCGCGAGGACAAAATCCATGTCCACTGACATCACTTCACCGCCCGAGAAGGTAACTCCTCCGCCGGACTGTTCGTAAAACATCTGATCCTTCATGAGTTCTTTAACCAGTTCTTTGACTGTATACTCATATCCGACGATTTCTCTTGCGGACGCCGGACAAACATCTGCGCATTTTCCGCAAAATGTACAGGACAGTGAATTCCATACCGGCTTGTGATCCTCCACATGGATCGCACCATTCGGGCAGGCCGCCGCGCAGGCTCCGCATCCTGTGCATTTTTCCCTGTCCAGCTCCATCTCTCTTTCAAACCTCTGGGTCTCCGGGTTATGGCACCATACACACTTCAAAGGACATCCTTTGAAAAATACAGTTGTACGAATCCCGTCCCCATCATGAATCGAAAATTTCTGTATATTTGTGATATTTTTCATGATTCTCTCCTGTCAGTTCTCCCTCTTTGAACCTCAGTTTGAACTTTAGTCTAATCGTTAAATTAAATGTACAACAATGTTATAATTTTGTCAATAGGGAATGAAAAGAATTGATAAAAAAATAACATCTTTTACATCCAGATGCGCAAATTATCCTGTGACTTACTCCGTGGAACGTGGAATCTCATCAATATATTCAAGATATTTCCAGACCCACTCCTCCGTATACTCCCGGGCAGCAACTTCCATGGCATTATTGTAATACTCCTCTTTATCTTCCTCCGGCGCAGTATAATGTTCCGATGCGTTTTTGAAAATATAGGCATCGGCGTACATCCGAAGCGTATGATCGTCCTCATACTGGTCTTCCCAGTTCACACTGTCCGCTACCGCCTGTGTGTATGCATGATTGACCTCATGCAGCAGAATCTCAAGCATTCTCTCTCTAGAATAGTACCATGCCTTGCTCGTAACGCTGATCATCTGGTCTGCTTTGGAGTAGTATCCATCTCTCTCGCTTTCCGCTTCATACTGCTCCACTTCCACCGTTGGCGGCTCAATTCCCCAGTACCGGCTCTCCAGATCAACAAGGGACTGCCATAGTTCCTTTTTCTCCTGATTGTCCAGGGTAATATAGACATCCCCCTGCCACATGCTCAACATACGTCGGTTCTCATTCCATCCCCTGTCACCGTAAATTTCTGTCGACACTTCCTGTACTTTCGTTTCCGCAGGCGTTGTCCTGCTCATACCGTATCTAAGAGTACCCAGAAAGGACAAGGCTATCAGGACTGAAAAGCTTTTGTAGATGATCTTTGTCCACAGGTGGCCTATTTTCCTGCCGTGGTATTTCCGGATTACGACCTGTGTAAGCAAAGTCAGGATGTAAAGGACAAATACCGCCACAAGCAGCTTTGCCTCCCATACCTCCTCCGCCCACCAGCGGAACGTCAGAAGGATCCACGCCGGGGTCATGCCGGCTAAGATCATTCGGAATAACGATTTCTTTTTACTGTAGTCCATGTAAGACATCATGCATCCGGTGAGAATCGTATAGGCAAAAAACAGATACGTTCCTTTCACTACTTTTTCGTGATACACGAAATAGGTAAACAGTTCTTCTGAAAATACCGTGCCAATCACAGTTGATAGGAGTAAAGTTAAATAGGCAGTATGTTTTTTCGCGAACGCATTTGCTCTGAATAACAAGCTTCGAATTTTTTTCATTGGTACTCCCCTCTCATATGATAAGTTACTTTATAATCATGGCCTCAGCGGTTACAATAAGTTCTATGGGAATTGTAGCTATGGTCACTGCTCCATCCCAGTATCTAGCCACCAACAGCCTATTTCTACCGAATAAGGCTAATAACGCGAGGTTTAGGACGGCGCAGTGATCTGGGATAAATCATGATTACATTTTCTTTTATTCTTGCTTTCAATAATAGACTCCTTCCCACTTCCTACGAAACTTGAAATCACAATCACCCTGCTCGCTTTCACTAACTCCAATATTTTAACTCACATCCATTTTTACCATAGTCTAAAATTTATTAAAAAACATATACTAGTAGTTTTCTATTTATTTAATATCATCTATTAATCCATACTCCAAAGCTTCTTTTGCAGTCATCCAATAATCTCTATCAGAGTCTTTTTCAATTACATCTCTGGTTTTTCCAGTTTGGGTTGCCAAAATTGTATACAAGTGCTCTTTTGTTCTTGAAATATGCTTAGCAGCAAGCTCTATCTCTATTGCCTGACCTCGAGTTTCTCCCAATGGTTGATGGAGCATTATTTCTGTGTTTGGAGTAGCATATCTTTTGCCTTTCGTCCCGCAAGCTAATATGAACGCTCCCATAGATGCTGCCATCGCTGTTGCGATAACCTTTATATCTGATTGGCAAGCATTCATACAATCAACAATTGCAAGGCCATCTGTCACAGAACCACCCGGAGAATTAATCATAAGCGTTATATCCTTGCCATTTCCAACAGCATCTAAGTATCTGAGTTGACATATAATCTCTCTTGCTGTGTTTGAATTGATCTCGTCGAACAAATATATTGTTCTATTTTCTTGAAAGTCATATGTAAAAAGATCCATCTGCTCAATACCAGTTTTCGTAACTCTTTTCATATTAGGAATCATCTTCTGTGCCTCCAAACAATTCATCATATAACTCCGAAAATTTTTCCTCTACATCATCTTCAGAGATTTCTTCTTTTGTTACCTTATTAGTATTCTCCGCCTTTTTTTCTGACTTTGAAAATTTTTTCACTTCTTGTGTGTCTGGCTCTTCAAATGAAATTTCTCCCGATATAAGCTTCGAAAATAAATTTTCCGGAGTAAAAACGCAAAGATCCATATCCTCTAAGTTATCATGCCACGGTTCACATTTGTTCGTTGAAGCAAGCATTGGATAAACTTCATAATCCGGTAACTTTGCTGCATACAAATAATCCCCAACAATAACTAATGCATCTTTATATGTTCTTGTCTTTTTCATATGTCTAAGATCATGAACCGAAACTGCCGGAATCATTTTCTGTTCTTTTGACACACAAATAGTACCAGCTTCTTCAGAAACCTGCTTTAATACATCTGCACTACTATTTCCCAAAAAAATATGAGCTTTCATGTTGTACTTAATATTTAGCCAGTCCTTTTCGTATGTTGCTGCCATACCATCATCACTTTGATAAACTATAGTGAAATAAATCTGCCGTGATCTACTGATACTAACTTTGCTCCCAAGGTTGGGAATACGAGTATTCGAACACTCATCTATGATAAAATGGACATCTTTCGGCGCCCCTTCATGCTTATCTCTATATCGATTCGTATATTCATCGATTAATTCTTGATATACTACATCCATCAAGTAAGATGCCACGCAATCCATTCCGGATGTTTCGTCAGGAATAATAAAGAAGAGCGCCATTGGTTTTTGATACATTTCCCTTGGATCAAAGGTCGAAATAGATATCTGTTTCAATAACGCTTCACATACTGCAAATTCCTCAATCAGAGCACTAGCTGAAATAATAACAGAACGCACCGTATTCTCTGCAGCACCAAGAACATTTAACAACTCCCGTACCGGATTATATGGTAAATCTTTTGGCATAATTTCCAATAACATTTCCGCAATCTGTCTTATATAAGTATAATCCATACGAATAAAGGATTTAACAGATGCTAAGTTAAATTTTTCTTCTTCTCCGGCTGAATTTATAAGTATCCTTTTTAAAATGTCTATAATCAAACGATTAAGTCGCTGCCCTTCTTTAGGCCAAAAAGGATCTTTTGCTTGATTGTTTTCCAAAAGATTTCCCAGTAATTTTTCTATATAGACATTGGCTTTTGTTTTTTCTCCCGCTTTCTCAAATCTAATTGCTGGAGCTAAAACATTTAGTCCGTCACCCGAAAAGTCACGTAGATTTACACAATGGACTTCATAGCCATTTGTTTGTAATAGATGAATGATTGCAGGATCAGCATAGAGTTCTCCTTTAGGATCATTTACCACAAAGGAACATCTATCATTTAATACACAACTCAATATTTTCGGTCGAACAACGCAACGTGTTTTTTTGTTTCCAGATTCGCCACTAATACGTACATGTGGTCCGTATCGAAGGCAGTAAAGTTTATGCTGAGTTGAATCATAATAAACTGGTATTCCTGCTGCTATATGCGGATGTTCCTTCGCTTTGAAATCATACACATCGCATATTTTTAATAAATCCTCTGAAGAATCAGATAAAAAACGCTGATTTTCCTCTTGATTTGCATACTGTCGCCAAATAGATTCATAATCATAAAGCTTTTTTTTACTCAAGCTATTCTCTCCTTTCTAAAAGAATCTTTATGTCCTTTGTTACTTCTTTCACACCCTCTCAATATTTTTTCCATTTCTTCGTTATAAAGCATATAAAGACCCGTTGTCCTTACCTCTGTTGCACTCTCAATTAATAGTTGTTCATCAATCCATGTACTTGTTCTAGAAACCGAATTTTCTAATCCTGCAAGTAGTGAATCTAACTGTGATACACCGCCAATTTTTTCTTTATGCTCAATGACCAAATCTGCTATTTTCGTTACTAGCTCTTTGGAAATACGTTTATGTTTCTTACTTATGTACTGTTCTAGTTCTTTTGTATTCTTAAAAATTTGATTAGTCGTTATACAACCTTTTTCAAAATACTTAGAAAGTAGAATGATTAATTCTCTTACATCTTTCTCTTCATATGCTCCAGCTGTGAAAACATATTTTAAATTAAAATACGAGTGTTGATCATGAAGATACATGAAAAAGATATTAAGAAAATCTTCGTGGATTCGATCACCTAAAATCCACTCTTTCAAATTTATGACAACCGTCTTTTCTTGTAATTCATCCGAAAATGGATGATATCGACAGACTTTTTCATAGTTTATAATTCCTTCCCAATTTTCCTGATAGGGAGGTACATATGGTAAACAATAAAAAGACCAAGGCATTTCATCACCATATTTTTCACGGATATACTCTAAAACAATTTTATCGTTGTCTTCAACTCCCGGTGTTAAAATAAGATTAAACTCTTTCATATTCCCCTCCTATGCTGTCATTACTTTTGTTTTTAAGAACTTTCCAACAGAAATCATTTGAAGGAAATAGCAAATATTAAAAAAAAGTCGTTGTTTATCCGTATAAGAAGAATTTAGTCCAACATGTTTTTCACCATTATTATCTACAAACACAATATCACACCCTTTTTTCTTAGCGTTTTTTCCTAAGTAAAGAATAGTTTTCTGTAGATCTATAGAATAACATCCTATGTACTTATTCATAGTCACCCTATCGCCGTTTCCGAAAATACTAAATTCAACTCCAGCATATCTACAAAAATAAACATCACATATGCCTATACGTTTATATTGATACGTTACCCCTAATCGACTTAAAATTATAAATAATAATCTTTTCTTCTCATCCATACTAGTCCACCTCCTCAGACAACGTTGTATAACAATATTTTTCAATCTTTTTTATCCTCTTCTTAGATGCCGGATGACTAGCATACATGATGCCACGAAGTGTTTTGGGTGCACCGTCTTCCACTGAAAATCTGTTTAAAAAGAATGCAAGTTCATTGGCAAAATTCATTTTTGCTGCAAAACGATCCGCACTATACTCCATATTTCGGCTGATTATTCCAACTGTTATCTGATATATAAACAAAGATATATGTTGAAATCCTGTAAAAAAACATCGAATCATCTTACTCAAAACTCCTGTAATAAAAATAGATAAAAATCCACCACATAGCCCCAGAAAACACAATAAAGCAAAAGCAATCCAGAGAAAACCTGTGCTTAGAAATCCCATGATACTCAGGCCAAGGATAATAAGAGTTATATCGCAAAAAAGAATTCTTTTGATGAACGAATCCGCAGCAAGGCAATGCGCGCTTTCATGTGCAAGGACACCGGCAATACTGGCATCATCTAAAGCAAGTAATCCTTTTGTCACTCCAATATGGTTTCGTCCATAAGAATATGCATTTATTCGTTCATCAGGTACCATATACAGCCGAAGATATCTCAAATCTACTCCAGTACTCTTTCCCTGTTCACAAAGTAATTGATATGCAGTCTCAAGCTTGGATTTATAATAAACATCTAAATTTTGAACTGGTATAGCTTGATCTTTTGCAAGACTTACATATTCTCCCAAATATGCGATAATCGCAATAATTGCTGTGATTCCTAGTGCCCATTCTGCTTTGAAGACAGAACAAAATACAAAGAAATTAATTATCACTAGGATACACACCCTGATTAAGCCAAATATTTTTCTCATGATCACTCTCCACATTACAATGTAGTCATTATCTTTCTTCCAGACATGTCCAAAATAATCTGATTCGACTTTAACATTGATAGTAATTCTTTGGAATACAGCGCCTCCTTTACAGGGGCAAGTGTCTGATACCCTTGCGTTTTATTTCTACCCAAAAGTACATCCCAGGGTTTATTACTTGTAATTCTTCGATCTAATGTTTCACTATATGTACTTCTCTGAATATAGACTTCTCCTAACTCATTTTCCAATAATTTTGCACTGGACATATTGTGTCTTCCATATATCTTTATATCACAGCGATTTAGTATTTCTGGCAACACGGAACTTGGTGCAGTAAATATGTCTTTTGATAAAATGTGTAAGTTCACTCTTGAATAAAGTTCTGTGCAAAGATAATGTAACTCTTCTCTACTTCCACAGCCGCTATCAATATAGATCACCGTATTAATGTTACTTTCTTCATCTATCTCAAATTTTAAAAGTTGCATCACCATCTGTTTTAAATTCTGATCTCGTCCTAATCTTCCTGTATGCAAGACAACAGCAGATTTTTGAAGTCCCTTTTCCGTCTGTTTTATAGTTCTTTCCTCAAGAAATGGTTGAAGTAACGGAAATATATTTTCCAAATCCGCCCCTACGGAAGACAATTCACTATACTTACTTAGAAGAAAACACATTTCATCTTTATCGATAAATCCACCTTTTACCATGCCGTCCAATTTTCTTACAACAGACTCATAAGTACTATATCTCGCAAGATCAGATAATGTGAGGTTTGTAGCATTTCCCTCCAATAACCACATATGTTGAATGAGACTAAGGTAAGCCACTACTTTTTGTTTTTCCTTTTCCGTCATCTGAAAAGTTCCCAGTAGTTCTCTCAGTTTAGAAATATCTTGAAGAGTCGTAATATTAAACGGATTATACATAACCACACCAGAAAGCCTATTTATCACCCTGTATCCTTCAGATTTTAGCTTTTCCACTACACCAACAGAGTCTCTTGTGTCATCAATAACCAGCAAAGTATGATTTTCTGAATACGCCCTATGAATAATCTCTTTTAGCAGTACCTCATGAGCTTGTGTTTCTCCTGATACAAGAAACTGTGCCGCCCTTTCTGTTTGTCGCATTGTATGTTCAATATAAGATAAATAATTCACTCCTTCGACCTCCTATTCTCTAATTTTGACTCGATAAGGCCGTTCTGCTTCCACTTTGATATACATTTCTCCAATTCCTAAACTTGCAAAGTCCTGATCTTTCACATATGGCTCTTCTTTCATTTCCACTATCGGTCGATCATATCTGGATAATGGTGTTATTATTTTTTGAACAATATGATTTCCGTAGGCAGCCTTTAAAAGATCCCGTGTTGTAGCATCCATACCTGGATTAAAATTAGCTATTATCGGAAAACCAGCTAATAAAGATCGAATATCATGTTCATTTCCTTCCTCTGCTACTGCAAACAGGCTTTCAAAGCTTTGGGTAGATAGCAATATCTGAGTTCTTTTTCCATTCACATCCCGTCCTAATGTCGCAAGTTTTGCCAACGGGAACTCTCTGGCACGAGTCTTGTCTACTTCGTCTAACACCATCAGTAAATCCCCACCTATAGTTGTCTCACTTCCTAGCATCATATTTGTTATTCTTTTTAAAAAGTACTGCTCCATTATATAGGAAGACTTACTTCCTTCTTCGTGACAAAGGCAAATTCGAGTAACATCATTTTTCCCGGTACTATGAAGGAAGTCCCAAATAGAATCATCCCCTGCTTCTTTGAAAGTTCCTCTTAGCACTCTCACAATCTTCAAAATAAAGATCCAAATGTCGTGCCCACGTTTCGTCAATTTATACTCATTCTGATCTTGAGGATCATAATCGAAGTGTATCTTTAAGAAATTAAGATTAGGCGGATAATTTGCTATGATCCTCAAAATCTTTTCTGGTTCTTCATTCTCAAGGAAACCAAAAGTTTTATCATTAGGAATGTTTTCACTTGTTGAATTGAGCAATGCTACAAAATATCTCTCGATTGATTCTTCAGCTGTAGAAACAAAATAAAGATTTGCTCCTGCACTTTTGTGGTACTCCGAGGCAGCAATTGAAGTGAATTCCTGAATATTCTCCAAATAATTCTCTTCGCCACCAGAACGGAATTCCTTCATAGCATTCCATCTGAACCCCCTCTCTTTTGGATATCCAGTAGAATTCTGACAAATAAACACCCCTCTATCTCCCATCAGTTCATCAAAATCATGTGGTTTTATCTGAAGAATCGCCAATCGAAGATTCGATTCTTCAGATAAACGGTGGCGAATTATTTTTTTGACAAACTGTGTTTTCCCAGTTCCTGTTATTCCCGTTATAAAATAATTCTTTTTTGAAATTGGAATTTTTATTGGTTTATATTCAGGTAAGATATAAGCTGAGATACCACTTTCTGCGTCCCATAAAGGCGTTTTTTTCTCTTCATTCTCTTTTTCAAAATACATTTTCTTTCCCTCCTATGCATCGTCGTCAATCGACGAAAAGCTGTAGTCATCCATTGCACTCATTGTATCTATCTCCACTGAATTTTCATCCACTCCTATCATCGCATCATTTTCTTCTAATGTCTGCATACTGGAAACATCCATTGTCTGCGTTTCCAAAACACTGGACATTTCAAATGTATCTTCATATATAACTTCACCATTCGCTACCGCGAAATCAAAAGTTGCAAGAATCTGATTACGACCACCGTTCACTACAGAATCTACATCCGCTATTAACTGTTGCTCATAAGACATTTTCTCGGTTCCAATTCGTCCGGCCTCGCGAGCTGCAATTTCTCCTGGATGATTAAAGTATGCGTTCCATGAATCATCTTGGATTTCTGAGACACGTGCCCCTAACCCAGCTAATTCATCAGGTGTCATCTGCTGTCTTACTTCCTTAAACAGTACACCTTCAAAGTCTCTTAAATGCGAATGCTCATGTAGTAAAGCTTCAAATGCTTTTTGTAAATCATCATTTTTTTGAAGAACATCAGATTTTATGTACTCAGAGTTCAAAACAATAGTCCCGCCTTCTTGAAAAGCATATACATTTGGTTCAAGTTTCTGCGAGAGAACTTCCGCGGGAATCATATGATCCAGAGCGGCTTTTTTATTCTCCAAAGCCTGGAACTGTTCCAAAATTTCTGCTTCTGACATTTTTGAAACGCCCAGTGTGTTCAAATTACGTTCTGCAAGAGTTCCTGCTTTCAGAGCTTCATATTCTTCTCTTGTCATAACTTTTCCTCTTACTATCGAAACAAACATCGTATTAGCATATAAATACCGGCAACCATGATTACTGCTGGCATTGCTGTGACAATTATTGCTTGAAATATTCCTAGCACACTTGATGTAAAGTCAGATGAGCCAGTAATCTTCTGAATAGTTACTAAAAACAGAACCAGTAAAAACACTGTCTTTAATAAACTAGTTCCTTTTCTCATCTTACTACCTCCTAGTATTCTGCAAGAATTTTCATTCCCTGCTCACTATCACTTGAAAGAAAGGTTACAGTTCTGTTGACAGAGGCTTCATCGCCAAGTCCCAACCCAGTTTTATGAAAAGGTCCAGAGGAGCCAAGTCCTTTTACTGTTATGTTAGAGCCATCAATATTCAATTCATCACAAATAATGGACTTAACTGCCTCTCCCCTTTCTTCACTCAAAGATCTCACATCGCTACTTTCCACATCTATACCCTCATCACCGGCACATCCGCCACAAATAAGTAGTTTGAAATCTCGATTCTTGGACATAAACTCAATCACATACGAAAGTTCTTTTGTTGCTGAATTTTTATCCAAAAATTCGGCTGTATTTGGTTTAAATGCTACTTGTTTCTCACTAAATGTAATTCCTTCGCCCTCTTTAAAAATAGAATTCACCTTATCTTCAGACAAATTTTCTGCAGAAACAACTTTTACAAGTTGGGATGTTACCCCCTCCGTCGGCATACAAGATACTGGCTGATCTGGGAAATTGTAGGTTTCATCCAATGCAAGTCTTTTCTTAAAGGTAACAGATTCAGCCCCCATCCCTTTAAAAAGCTCATCATAGAAAGTCTTTAACTTTTCCACTTCTTCTGAAGATAGTGGGGCTTGGTCTCCCCGAACATCCCCCAAATAGTAAAATACTACACGAATCCCAGACAGATCTATCTTCAATTTGTCTACAAGAGTTGCAACGCTTTGTTCAATATCCATCGTTGAAATCGGGCAATCAATCATATTAATTTCTCCAATCGTGCTAATCCCTGTATGGCAGATTACAAGTGTGTTCGACAGTTCATCTGTCTCTCTTGCTCTGATAGCTCTTACCCCTAAAGTCAATGCTGCAGCCATGTCTGTTTCAGGTGCAGATGGAGTGGCTTCCATAATTCTATTCTCTATGTCAGTCTGCATCGAATTTTGGATTCTTGTAAGCATAGCCTGTGTGTACCCCTTATCTTCAAATGATGGCACTTCTCCCTCATAAATAATAGATGGATTTCCATCAGCGCCGATAATAGTATAGGAACTACCTGCTGCTTTCATAAGACATGCCAATTCATCGATACTGCAATCCATAACAGGGTGGTTATTGCAGTTTCCTAGGATAACGCTTAAATTGGACCTTTCAATCACTTCTGGGTCTTTGCCACATCCTACACATCCCAAAGTAACTATCATGACGATTCCTAATACTATAATTTTTTTTGCGATCTTCTTCATTTTATCCCCTCCTATACTGCCATTTTTTGAATTTTGTTAATATTGTCCCCTTTGTCTTCCTCATGAGTTCCAGAATATGAACTCTCTTCCAACATATTCTCTACTTTTTTTCCTGCCTTTTCGACTGTTTCAGCCGTTCCGATAGACTCCACCCAAGTACGGGTGAACTGTGCCTTTAACCGTTCCGGCAGTATAGATATATGGTTTATAGCCGCCTTACGTTTGTCTTGATCAAGTCTCATAGCTGCTTGATACTCACCTAAAATCGCATCTCGTTCCGTTAATGCGTTCTCTAACTCAAGTTCAAGAACAGACTTTTCTTTCTCTAGCTTCCGTTTCATTTTCACTTTGTCACTATTTCGATTATGATTAAAATGGAAACACAACAAGCCAGTAAATGCAGTCAGAAACGATGTAATCAAAGTAATACCATACTCTGCCATCGTGTAACCGCCTTCTCTCGCAATAAACTGCCCCGATGCAGAAATAGTCCCAAACTGCTGATCCATAGAACCAAATTTGATCATTGGACCTGCAACAACACTCAAACCAAATACTAAAAGATATGCTACCGACAGGATAATACGAGTTCTTTTACTCATAAAGGATTCGTCAGTAGTTGACCAAATATTTCCAAGGGCTGACATACTACAATTTGAAGTAATTGCCATTCCAAAAACGCTTACAAAAAGAAACAATCCTCCCATCGTTACAACACTTTCCAAATACGGATATGTAACAAGGACATCCGAGGCAATTGCAAAAAGATTAATAAGCAATCCCATAGGAATCTCTTTACCAAACACCGTTATTTCATTGTGCACCTTATACTCCTTTAAATGGGCAAGTTCTTCTTGGATTTTCTCCAATTTTGTTTGGGTTTTCTCAATAACACGTTCTACTTTACCAAGACGAGTATTTGTTACATTCTGAATACGAGTACTCTGGTAATCGGCCCATGCACAATCATTTTCAAAATCGGCTTTAATTGGATTCAAAATTTCAGCATCAATGTAGCCATACGCCTCTGTCCCGGAATTGTGTTTATCCATAGACTTCACTAAAGGTTCAAACGTCTTCATGGCTTTCTTACAGAGATTATCTGTATATTCTGGATCGTTATACTTATAGTCATGGGCGATAAAACCAATGGCGTTTGACAAGACAGGTAATTGCGTGTCAACGAATTCCTCATGCAACACCTTTGTTGAATTCCTTTTCTTCTTAAACATATTTCTTACCCTCCTTTATGTAATTTGTTAACATTACATCGTCATTGTCATATGTCTGTCTGTAATCATCAAATACATTAGAATAAGACATTTCTGGGAACTGCTCCACAGATACCTCTTTAAGGCGCATGCCATGACTATAAGTGGCAAAACGTGTCTTGAACTCCTCTGCGACGGCTTCAAGTTCTTTCTTCAGAGTGTATTCACACGTTTTTATCGATTTTTCAAGTTCAATCAACTTACTAAGAATTTCAGTGTGTTTCTGGTATAGTATATTTAGTTTCTTTCCAGCTGCTTCGCACTCTCTTGGCGTAGCACCCTCAGTACATATACTTTTTATCTCATCACATATTCTCATATCATCTTTAATGAGCTGAGCTGCTTTAATTCTTGCAGGTGCCAAAAAATTTCCTAACATTCCAACCCTGCGTTTGCAATAACTCTTATAGTTTGCCATCTGCCACGCAGTATATTTTGATCTAACATCTCCCCTTTCATCATCTATACATACATCTCGCCAAATATTGGCGTCAAAAAAACCCAAACATCCAACTAGAAACTTAGGTGTAGCAAGCCCGCGAGGTTTAAGTCCTTTAGGAAAAAGCTTTTCACTCTTTCCAACAATATTTGTTACAAGATCTACATTTTTCTTACTCATAATGCTTTCCTCCTTTTACGCCACTTCAAGTTCTTCCAATGCAGAACGTCTATATGATTTCATCAAGCACTTGGCGATTGTGTGATCGCGTCTGGGATTGCTATTATAACTGTGATATTTTCGCAACTCAGTTTCTGAGCGGCCATTGCGAAAGTAGTCATACACTCCTTTGTGATATTTTTCGCTGAAAAGATATGCTTGTCCAGCATCGCAATGTAAATAGAAATGAATATAATTGTTACTTTTTTTAATAGTAATTTTGTTCTTCATGATAATTCCTCCTCGCTTTTGTTTATGTCTAAATTTTACTATAGCCTTTATAATATGCACACTAACCACGAATATACAAGAAGGGCATGTGCATAAAGCACATACCCTTTAATCATATTCGATATTCTGTTTAACAGTGAAAGATCTATCTGGTCCTCTTCGTTATCGCGTCCACGATCTTCGATTCCGAGGACCAGATAATCCATCGAGCACTCATATAGCTCGGCAAGCTTGGCGAGATGTGGTGGTGTGGGCCAGTTTTTACCACTTTCCCACTTGTAAACCGTCAAACGGCTTACATCCATGATCTGTGCAAGCCCTTCTTGAGTGAGATTGTTATCACATCTCAGTTTTCCGAGGCGCTCTCCAACTATTTTACGGGTTACTTCTACCGTCTGACTTTTAATTGTTCTTTTCATACATTCTTCCTCCTTACTTATATGCCCCTCGTATATCCATTGGATTACAAGGATTAAAAAAAAGAAATCGTAAGATTGTATGAAGTAGAATCCCGTTTAGTTGTAACTAAATTATAATATAACTTTGAATATAATACAAGACTTACTGAGCAAACGAAAGTACATTGTATACCAACAGTATACTATTGTAAAATCACTTTTATCCCATTCCTTAGTACATTATACATACTAAACATACATAAAAGTCATTTTATTCCTTATTATGCTTAGTATTGTTTCATCGTCAAGTTCTTGATATTCTTCATCCACTTTGCGCATAGCTATTATCAATTTTTTTAATGCACTTTTTTCAAAATCATCTTCTTTAAACTTTTTATAACACTCATATTTTCCGTAGGCAATGATTACTTCTATAGTTGCGCCACTATTAGGAATTGATGTTTCAATCTTTTCTACACATTTTTTTGCATATTCAAAGTCATTTCTGGAAAATGCGATAAATGCCATATATTTATATGTAATCTCCGTTGGATGATTATATAATAGCAGGTTCTCTGTATCAAGCACATTCTTAAGTTTTCTATACAATTCTGAATTAACTTCGTCAAGATGGAACAAATATATACCTCGAATAAAAACGTATAACCCAAATCGTAGAGCAATCTTTCCTCTCTCAGATTTTCCCTCACGCACAAGATAATCCAGCTGTTCTTTAAGGGTGTTATACCCGCCAAAATAATCAATTGCCATTGCATCATAGCTTTCTTTTTCCCCTTGATCCAGAAAAAAATGTAAAAGATATGACATTGTAATCAATTGGTTGCTCGGATCATCTTTCATAATTTCTAATGCTGACAAAAAGATCTCTTTAGCTGACGGATCTCGTAGAAAAGCTAACACTTGCCCTTTCTGCGAAAGACATTTTGCATAGTGCAAGGATTCTTTGAATTTTTCTCCAAAGATTTCCTCTTTCATATCATTTAAAACTTTCTGATAAGTAATATTCGTTTCTGCAATTTCTAAAGCTTCTTCAAAATGAAATGTATCATTCAAAAATGTACTTCTTTTATTTCTAGTTGCAATAAAACGCTCCATTCGAATGTAAAATGCATAAGATTCACATTTCTCGTAGCATTCTCTTGACCTTTTACTATCCCCTATATGAGTAAATATAGATACACCTGCATCATACAGGTCATAAAAACAATCTAAATTTTTTTCCTCTTTATGCCTTTCATCTTCTGCGAGATCTGCTAAATGCTGATAAACATATAATAATTTATCTGTATGTACATTTGTTTTCTGTGTTGCCTCATAAAGCTTATGTACAGCTTCGACTACTGCTTCCCATTCATTCTCCTTTTTAATATCTAATATAAGCTTTTTTATCCAAGTCTTTACGTAATAATTTACCGCAGATCCATTTAGTTTCGTCAAATCATAGGCATATGACAATGCTTCATAATAATTTTTATGTTCAAATTCCGTATAAGCCTTTTTATACACCTCATCCGTTTTATCATAGGTAAATAAAAGATTAGTAACTCCTGGATTTAAATTTATTACACGCTCTGCAATCAAGTTAGTCCATTCATTTTTAGTGTTTTCTCCAATATTAAAAGACAAATACGAACAGATCGAATCTGCAAGGTACAAAAATTCCATCTGATTATATGTTTCGCCAGAGTATACAATAGAACGACTGCTGAGCCATTCAACTTCAATGTCTGTTTTTCCAGTACTAAGCATCTCTCGTTCTAAAGCTGTTCTATACATATAAGGATTTGTAAGTATGTATTCATTTTTATCCCCATTATTATGATTTGGATCTTCGCAAATATAAATGCCAAGAGTCTTGAATCTTCTGTTTAATTCCTCATCATTCTGTTTTACCAACACCCTTCTTGTCGCCAAATCCACATTCACTTTATCTATATGGGTAATGACTGGATTATGGAATATCACACGTTCCACAACATCTTCCGCCATATGCAAATAAAGATTTGCTGCATAATTATCCTTTGCCAATTTTGATACACTTTCGTTTAAAAGTTCTCTTTTACCTCCATCATTACGAAGAAGACAATAGATATAGTACTGACCTTTCCGTTTTTCACGAAGAAGATCAGTATCTTCAAATGTTCCTTTTTCAAAGAATTCTTTTAAAGTTTCACTGATTTTTGCCTTTGTTTTCGCTTCCTGAAGTCTATTGTTTCCATTTCTATGCAAGTCTTTTGGAAATTTTGTCCCGACACTGCTGCATACTTTTTTATAATAAGATTTTAACCTTTTAATTTCCTTTGCTTTTTCTCCTACAATTCCCTTATCATCATATATAATACCACCGATAAAGACCGGTTCCGTTTCCAACTTATTTTGAATATTTTCAAAATCACCCTGTTCATCTAAAGTAATGGTCAGCATATCCTTTTCTCCTATTCCCCATAATATCAGGCGTTTGCGAAACGCCACAAGCCACATAAATACGGTATTTTTTGTTTCTGAAAATAACTCTTCACCGGATATGGTATAATAAAGTTGATAAAGACTATAAAGCACCATCCACGAAAAGAGTTATCCTAATATTGACAATATCAGGATACCATATAAACGGTATTGATTGTCAAATAAATTTGGTAATTCTAACCATCTTCCTATTTCCATATTCATTTCCTTGCTGTTCTAACATATGTTCGATCAGCAGGGTTTCTTTTTCCCTTATCCAAAATCGGAATTTCCGTAAACGCCAAATAGCAAGTACCTTGACATTTTTCGGCGGCTGCTCTGCAGCCGCCTGTTTTTAAACTTTGCGAATTTCTGCCGGAAGTTTTTCTGACCATGGAAGAAGATTTTCCAGAAAGGAATAATCCGTATCCTCCATGTGTTGTGGAATCTCTTCCAGGAGATACTGCACATAATCAAAAGGCTTCAACTGATTGGCTTTTGCAGTTTCCACAATACTGTAAATGATCGCGGATGTCCTGGCCCCATTGATCGTATCTATCATCTGCCAGTTTTTCTTCCCGATACAAAAGCCACGGATCGCTCTTTCCGATGCATTGTTATCTATCGGGACATCCCCGTCCGTGAGAAATACCCGAAGATATTTTTCCTGATTCAGAGCATAACCAACGGCATCTCCAAATTTATCCTTTTTGGATACCTTCATGGTTTTCAGATACGCAAAAAAAGCATCCACAAGTGGCTTGATCACCGCCTGCCGCTGCTGAAGCCTTTCATTAGATGAAAGGCTGTTCAGTTTCCCTTCTTCCCGGTAGATCGCCTGAATCTGTTTCATCAGAAGAAATGCTTCGGATTCCTTTTGGCTGGATTTGTTGATGACCTTCAAAGCTTCATCAAATCTACGGCGGCAATGTACCCAGCATCCGGCAATTCTCAGTTCCTCCAACTCGTTTTTGTTTATGAGCGAGGTCAATTCCTCGTAATTGGCGCGGCACTTCCTTAAAATCATCATTGTCAGACAATTATAATTACTCATTCATGCCTTGATTACCATTATCGATACATTACCGTAAAATCAAGGATTTCAACCGCGATAGCGGCGCGAATGCGTCCTTGATTTTTCGGAAATGTATTGATATTCTTTGAAATTGCATGAATATACAACGCTGATTTTAGGGAATCATAACGATGAAAATGGGGAAAATTGCTCGCCAAAAAACAGATCACACCGATGCAGGAATGGGGAAGGGACAGCCGTCCCCTGACGTTCCTGGATACCGGCGTGGTGGCGGAAGCATTCCTCCACCACGAGACCCGTCTGGTAGACAAAGGCGCATGTATCAGCTTCCAGGGCAGGAAGTATGAAACGAAGCCTTCCCTGATCGGCTGCAAAGTGGAGATTTCCTACGACCCGATGGCGCTGGAAGTGATCCGGGTATCCTATCCTGGGATCCCGCCTTTTGAGGCCGGGCCGGTAAAGATCGGGGAATTCTGCTCCAAAACTCCGGCGCTGCCGGTCTCCATGCAGGAGCAGGAAACGGAAGCTTCCCGGTTCCTTTCCGCGTTGGAGAAGAAACATGCACAGAGCAGACAGCAGGTAGCTGACGCGATCTCCTTCGGCCAGTACAGGAAGGATGGTGGCAGCGATGTATGAAACATTTTTCCAGATGGAGCATACTCCCTTTTCCAGGAACACACCGGTTGCCGACCTTTATGAGTCGCCTGCCATGGCGGATACCCTAGGGAGACTCGCCTATGCGGCAGACCGCCAGCTCTTTGCAATAGTCACTGCAGATGCCGGATGTGGAAAGTCTACATTGATCCGCCGTTTTGTGACCAGCCTGCCCAAAGAGGAATACCTGTTCCTGTATCTGTCGGATTCCAAGCTGACCCCGCGGTGGTTCTATAAAGGGATGCTGGACCAGCTGGGGATCGAGTCAAAGTTTTACCGCGGTGACGCAAAGCGGCAGCTCCAGAAGGAAGTGGAGATCATCCGCGGCGTCCAGAAAAAGAAAGTGGTCTGTATCCTGGACGAGGCACATCTTCTGGAGAAGGAGACCATTGAGGAATTCCGCTTTCTGCTGAATTACCGCTTTGATTCTATCAGCCCGATGGCGCTTGTCCTTGTCGGGCAGACGGAACTGTGGGATAAACTCCGAATGCAGCGCTATGCGGCAGTCCGGCAGAGGATCGATATCAACTGTGTCCTTCCCCATCTGGACCGTGCGGAAACCGAACGATACATCCAGTCCCATCTGGCTTATGCCGGCGGCAGGCAGGACATCTTTACGGAGAAAGCCCTGGATGATATCTATAAGGAGTCCACAGGAATCCAGCGCCGGATCAACCGGATCTGTGAAAAGAGCCTGATGTATGCCAGCCAGCAGGGGAAGCGCCTGATCGATGAACACCTTGTCCGCTACATCATTGAACATGAGATGCTGGGAGGTGACACACGATGATCACATTTACCTGTAAAGGGAAGGGATGCTCGCCCCGGCAATGGGAAGGCAGCCTTGAGATCCTGCAGAGAGGGAATCCATGTGAGGCAGAACTCTGTGCCAAGGGAAGCCGCTTCCACCTGATCGTAGGAAAGCATTCCTACGGGAACTATCTCTGTATCCCCAACTGGGATGTTGGTACAGAACTCTCATCACTGACAGATCTCTTCTGGAATGAGGAACGCCTCCGGCATTACAGCCGAATGAAAAAGGCAGATGCCTGTACCATCGTATCGGCGCTTAAAGTGCTGGCAGAGCATGAATGTATGAACTAATTCCTTTCGTGATGGGGCGGACAGCCGCCCCATCAAAGGGAACATTCCATGACAGATATCCTGGCAATCTCATGACAGCATGACAGAGCGAGATCATGACAACCCAGGAGAGCATTAACAACTCACCTCCTGTAGTCCTGGTCAAAAAAGTTGAGTACTAAACTTTTTTGACTTTCTAGTGATGAGTCTATTATCTCACATATGGTGGTTTTGAAAAGGTACCTGATATTTGGCGTTTACGAATTTCCTGGTAAAGTACAAAAAAATAGAGGCTCTACGACATTTTTAATGTCGAAAAACCTCTTTTCTGATTAACACCTGATATTATGTATAAATTCCAGTAATGCCATTACCTGATCAGTTCATTCAGCAAATCTTTATCACAAATTGTTCTCTTTTCACATGATAAATCTGCAATCCAAGGCAAAGAATCTTTAGATTCACTTTACTCTTCATCCGTACACAAAGGGTGATTACTGGCTGTTATACTGATAAATTGATAGTCATATCTATAACCTTATCAACAAATCAGCTATTTCCAAAATCTTCCAGTTCTGGAAATATTCTATCACTTTCTTAACATACTCTAATGAAAAAGCATCTACCATCAATCCATTCTTTCTCATCTTCTCTTCATATATAACATTTCTGTTTGTTCTTCTGGTGTATAGTCTAGAAAAAAAGCAAATTCAATTCATCCACTCTAACAAGGAAGCGATAGATAGACCCAATACTGCCGTAATATCCTCTTACTTTCAATTCTCTGAATATCTGGGTGCCGTTAAACAGATATAGTTCACAGCACCATTCAATAATATGTTTTTTAATCTGTTCTTTAAAATCATTAATTTTTGTTCAACAGCTTTCTTGCTGTATTTGGGGACATTCCAAGAATTCTGGCAGTCTCTCTTGGGGACTGTGTCTGATTATAAACTCTCTGGACGGCTATACAAACTCACAAATTATATGCCTTTTTCAATAAAAAATAATAACAGAAACAGGGGCAATTCTGAGTATAAAATCAGAACTTGATCTACTTTCTACTGCCACACTTTCAAGCAGGACAAATCTCTTCGCAAATGCCGGGGCAATTATCAGTATAAATCAACATATGTAGGCTTGTCACCAGTATTGCAATATCAAATATGTCCCTCTTCCTGATCTGTTTATTGATCTGGAGATGTCACGGACAGACGTCAACTATAAAAAGTAATGTCTAAGTATGCCAATCCTGTTGTCCTAATCCTGGATGAATGGCTTCTGTTAAAAATAATTAATTCAGAACGAAAGGTTATCTTCAATCTGATCCACCAGAGATGTAAAAAAAGCAACAACACCCTTCTGCTCCCAGTATGATGAATTTGATGAATGGTATAACCATTTTTTTGAGGTATAACAATCCACTAGCAGATGCGATCATTGATCGTATTGCCATAACAGCTATCGCATCAACATCACAAGCATTGATGCCAAACATAACATCTCCATGCGTGAGGTCTATGGTTTGGACAAAACATTATAAGAATAAACTCGCATGAGATGATTTCCACTTCCTGGGCATCTGATTTCCAGATTTCCGGAAGTACGATTTTCTCATATGGGGAAGACAAGTTTAGTCATCAAGCCGGTTAAACTGATTACCCTTTATATCGGGCTTTTCTCACGTGCTATTTGGCATCAGTTTGATGGGCAATGATCATGTTTTGTGATTGCCCTCTATATCGGGCTTTTCTCACTTTATAGCCTTTGCCCTAATATTACTAGTTGGAGGATTTTTTGTAGAAGTGAACAAATAATTCGTGATTGCCCTCTATATCGGGCTTTTCTCACTTTTATAGCCTTTGCCCTAATATTGATGGTTGGAGGATGTGATTGCCCTCTATATCGGGCTTTTCTCACAGGCATAATGCGGGAAAATCACCCATATGCTGCACTCTTAGTCAAGGTGATTGCCCTCTATATCGGGCTTTTCTCACTTGGTGGTATCATTTCCGGAATAGGTTTAATCCTTTTAGGGATTGTATGTGATTGCCCTCTATATCGGGCTTTTCTCACAATAGAATTTTCGCTATTCTTTATTTAAGTCTATCACTTTTAATTGTCACATTCAAGTTTTTTATATAGAAAAGTGGGGCAACCGAAGAAAAATCTTCTTTATAAATGTCCTATTTTGGGCATTTTTTAATTTTAGCAAATCAGCGATTCGGTTGACCCACTTTTATACATATGATACCAGGATCAGAAATCCTTTGCGCCCAATATCATGTATACTTAAATGGTTTATACTTTTCATCCTTTTCTATACAGCACAATATCTTGTGAATTTCATTTTTTATAATACGGTCATACGTGATCTTTTGTCCATTCACAGACAATTTTAGATTCAACTTTTGTTCCAATTCCCTTATGAATATGCGTTTTCCCACATTGTTCAGATAAATGCCCTCTTCCTCTGCTGTCTCAAAATGTGTATTCCTATGCACCTGAAGATTATGTATTACTGAAAATATGGCCCGATCCACTATCAGAGGTTTAAATATCTCAGCAATATCCAAATTAAGCGATTCGCTCCGGCTATTCGCGGAATGTACAATTCCAATTCTTATATCTAGTGCCGTCTTGTAAATCGCATTTGCAATTCTTCTATAAAGAAATGTATTTCCAAAACTAATCAAAGCATTTACTTCGTTTTTGGGCGGCCTTCGAGTTCTTTTCTCAAAAGGGAACTCCTCGTTATCGATCATGTCATCAAAAGTTTGCAAATACCGCTGTTTTGCTCTGCCTTCTATCATCATAAGCTGATTTATATCTTTTACATTTTTCATCTGACTCATGTAATCTGTCATAGACTCTATCACTTTTTTTAACGATTCTTTTTTTGAATGTTTATAAAAATATCTTAGATTTTCCCTCTGATTATGCAAGGATGCTATCTCTATTTTTATCGCCAACTCCAGTCTTTTAGGCGGGTCATTGTATAAGGTTACCTGTTTCAGCAATATACTTGTTCGCTTATAATGCTCTTGCGAATGGAAGCTTCCCAGAAAATTTCCATACTTATCAAATATATTGACCGTTAATTTGCGCTGATTAGCATACTCCAGAAATGACTTACCAAAGATAATATTGGAATAAATATTGATCGATGAGCAAGCTTCCACTGGAATAAAAATCTTGTGGTTTTCGCCTTCAAATAAAATTGAAAAATCCTTTCGATTTAGTATTCCATCACTGATAATATGATAATCCTGTTCTATTTTTTGTATTGCAGAAGGATGCCAGGTTCCATAGTATTCACATTTCTTTTTTCCTGCCTTTATGGCGATAACTACCTTTGCTGCTTTATCTCTCTTGAATTCGTATCCCAGAAAAGTTCGCACAATTGCCGGATAGATGCCACTCTTTTTTTGATTTATTTTAAGTCCTAACTTTGTCTCCAGATAATAGTTTGCATCCGCAAAAGCTTTTCCCGCCTCTTCCTCTGTATTGCAGTAAATATTGATATTGTCTGCGAAACGACAAAAACTATATTTCGATTCCATATATGCGTCAAAATCCATCATATATACATTACTGAAAACAGGACTTAAGGGACTCCCCTGCACAAGCCCCAATGCTTTTTTTCTTTTCTTCCGTCAATAACGATCCATGAATACAAATAGTCGTGAATAAGCCTTTTCTCTGCTTCATCGCAGATTTCTTTCTGCAGAAAATACTCCAGCCTTTGCAGATTAATATTTTCAAAAAAATCCTTCACATCTATTTCTGCCACAAATTTTTTCCCTGAATCAATAAGCGCTGCTGCATATCGAACTGCTTTCTGTACTCCTCGATCTGGTATATAAGCAAATGAATACTTTGAAAATTTCTCTTTGTACACGGTCATCACCTTGTTTTTCAAAACATCCTGAATGATCCGATCTGTACATGTGTATTTTGAAATCAGTCTTTTTTTCCCTTTTTTAAAGATCATCTCCTCCAACAGCACCACCGAAGGTTTATACTTTCCCTCTCTAAGGAGAGAAAGTATTTTTTCTTCGTTCAATTTCCAGTAATCTGCAAACTCACTTATCAGAATTCCATCTGCACCGCAATTGTTGGGTTTAGACAAAAGTCTGTTAACCGATCCTTCAAAATTTTCCTTACTAAAAATCACTATGATTCCTCACTATAAAATATTATCTTTATGTCTTATGACACCTATAGACTCTTTCCGTGTATACTTTGTATTCTGGATTTCATAAATATAGATACTATCGTCTGCAGGCACAATAACCTTTTTCAGTTCGTTCTTTAACTTGTTTAGTTTCGCTTCCGTAATTATGCCTTCGAAAACGGAGTTTTGCACATGTGTCAGATATTTTCTGCAGATTTTCATCGTCTTCGTCACTCGTTTCTGAGCCACATCATAGGTTACTATCACAAACATTTTTTATTCCAGTTTGATTCCGACAAACGGATTCCAGGTGATATGATTGGAGTACGATTCTTTATTCTTCTCCTTTTTCCCTTGATTGTTACTACCTTTTCCCCGTTTACCATTTTTACTATTATCATAGTTTTTGTCTCTGTCCGCTTTTTTTTCATTCAAATCCTGAGCTTTTTGAGAACGAACAATTATATCTCCACCTTTATCGTTTACAGCTCTATTCGGAAAATACAGAATATCTCTCACCGTCTCTAAATAAAGACGATTTTTTGCATCGATCTTTCGTTCTCCTTCTTTAACCTTATATGTAAACCGATCAGAATTTATCTCCTCCAATAGGAATGCTGCCCTATCTTTTGTTTCTCCTTTTCCAACCTTTTTTTGATCTTTACTGATAATCGGTTTAATGACCACATTATGCCGAAGCAAAATATTTTGCAGATGATTCAGTACGTTCTTTCGATATTTCATATCATATGTAAAGAATCGATCAAAGATCTCGCCATATAATGATAAAATACTGTCATTTCCCTGATAGTACTTGAAATGATCAATCTTATTTCTCAGTTCAACAATATTATCATGCTCTCCGACTACTTCAAATAATTCCAGCCCAGCATTATAAAGTTCATATTTTTTCTTTTCTACCGTACTTGCCCATTGGCAAAACGCCCCAATCTTTAACCCCGCACTGCCTGTTTTACACCGCGCTTTTAGTTTCCCTTTTTCAGGTACATATACAGGAAATCCATTTATATACATAGCTATAATTTGATACAAAACAGCATTCTCAATGAAAACTGTATCTGTACAAATTGTTTTATATGCATCTGGTTTTTTTGATTCATTCATCAGGCATCTATAATGGAATCCAAGCTGAAAATACAGTAGATCCCGCTCTCGTAGATAGGACCAGTTAATCAGTTGCCCTAAAAGTTCGTTAATCAGTTCTCCATAATCTGACAAGTCACGCAGTTCCACTCTGTTTTTTAATCTCTGATACTCCAGAATTTGTTGCTGTTCCTCCCAAGAAACGGTGTCTCCCTTATTTTTAGTTTGAAGAATTTGCTCTTTTTTTTCGTTAAATTCTCGGCACTCATTTTGGCTTATTTTCTTAACCACTTTTTTCAGCACCATATCCGGTGCATATAATTTTGCCTGAATAATGTTTCTGTTTACCTTTGGATTGGAGGCATCAACATACAAATCGATTTTCCCCTCATTACCAAATGCCAACAGAGCACTATAGTCCAATGGCATAGCACTATCCTCAAAATCCACATACCCTTTCAGATACGATGCATAAGCCTCTTTATCTTTAAAATAATCCGTAAATTTATCGGATATTCGAACTGATAACAAAAGGCAGACTTCCAGTATCTGGATCCATTTTTTTACCTGCTCCACATTTCCAGCAAAAAGATGCAATTGGTACTCTCCTAAACCGTCTGCTCTTTTTTGTATATCACTCACATACTGCAAATAGGAACGCATAGACCCTATCAGCAAATTTAGCGTCCTTGCATTCATAAATTTTCCAACAATATACCACTTTTGCAGATCTGGACTATTTTTGACTTCAGATATCAGAGCATCATATTTCCTTGAATTCCAATTCGGAAGAAAGCTATCCTGGCTTACTTTAAATAGTTCCTTAGTTGGATTGTACACAAACTCTAATTCTTTGCTATTCTTAATATACGAAGCAAACGCCATCTTTAACGCTTCTTTCAACAACATCTTGTAATGCTGATAAATAGGCTCATTAAACATACTGTCGTTTGCACTCTGCACTTTTCTTTCTTTATTGTTTTGCTGATTATATTCTGTCATAAAGGATTGACATATCTCAGCTAAGGATGCATTTTTAGATATTTCCCAATATCTTTTCGTAAAGTTCTCTATCGCTCTTTCCTGTTTTATATCTGTTCCTTTTAATGCTTTAACTGCATCTTCAAACAGCGCTTTTGCACTGGAATCCTGCAAGAAAGCGTTATAGTAAACTTCTTTGAACAAATAATAGCATGCGCTGTACCACTGGTCCTGTATTGTCAGATCATAAACCGGTTCCTGTAATTTCAACAATTGTTTCAGAAAGTCAGGAAATGACTTTCTTGGCAGAATTGTGTTATAGGAAAGAATTTGTGCGGCCCTGGAGCATTCTTTTCCGTATAATTTATCTAAAATTACATTTAAATCCTTCTGCGTGTAGAACAGAGCCAGATTATTTGAATAAAACTTGTTCTTTTCAACATCCAAACAGATTCCTGCCTCTTTTTCAAACAAATTTCCAAACAGCCTCGTATTCCAGCTGCCTTCATCAATAGCCGCTGTTTTAAAATGGAAAGTTTCATTTCGTACCGCATAAATTGCACGCCTCAGATCATTTAAAAATTGCAGTTCGTAATTAGAATCTGAATACGCATTTTCAAATAAACTCTCATCCCATGATGACCTGCCACCAAAGAATTGTAAAATCGCGGATAATATTTCTCCTTTTTCTGTATATTTTACGTGCCGGGCTATTGTCTTATCATCCCACAGCAGAAAGTCTGATTCTCTATCCGACAAATTCTCCATCTGGCAGGTTGCTCTAGCCAAATTATTTGTAGAAAATGCCACATCAACTGCCATCTCTCTTTGTAAATCTTCCTGCGCTTTTACCATTTCATAGTCAAAAGAAGAAATTCCCTTAATCGCAAAGTCATTAATCTTTCCTGGTTTTTTATCATAGGAATCGTTCCATATATCATCTAATGCAAAATGATACACTGCTTTTCCAAGCGCGATATACTTGATACTTAAAAGATTTAGTATATCCTTCCACACCTTTTCAGACAGATATCCGATCTTCAATTTGAATAGTGTACCTACATTACATTTTTTAAGTATACGTTCTACCGCATTTTCCATATGATGAATCCAATACTGATTCATAGCCATATTCTCCAAGAAAAATCTATGATATCTCTCGTCTGCGGCTAATGCATTTGCAAAATGATAGCAGGCAATATTACGGCGTCTAATGTCAGTTCTTAATTGTTCTAAGCTATGTTCCTTTTCAACTTTGTTTATTATATTATTGTTCTGCTCGGCTTTTAACAAAACTTCTGGAATTTCTACAAAATATATATTTACTTTTTTTGCGGTCTCATGTCTCTCCCACACGTTCAGCTCAGAAGAAAAATTAATATTTTCTGGCAACGAGACTTCAGTTCCCTTGACATAAGAAGAAGGCGCGGCAAAATATGTATCCAACAAGCGACGCAGCTTTTTTAGACACTCCATCCTACCACTCTCATCAATTTGCGCATATTCCGTTAAAAAAGCATCCAAGCCCGCTTTTTCAATTTGTTTTGTCTTGGTTTTTTTTCCGACATTTGATATTTTAGACAAAGATAACTTATTTTCCTCTGGCTGTATAACCATGTCCTGATGTTCAATGGAACGAATTATCATTGTTCCACTGGACTCTTTCTTATCTGAACTATTCTCATCCGGATTCCACTTATTATAGTCCTCACGAATCAGTGCCAGTAGTTGCTTAATCTGCCGTTCATCGTCTACGGATATATTCTCTTTCCCTATATTTTTCAAAAAAACCGTTGCAGCCTTTCGTGAATCAAATATTTCTTTATTATAGGTCGAAACAACCAGGCTTTTTCTCAATGTAATCAGAACAAAATCCTCTATTTTGCCTTTAAATTGGGGCAATCTTTGGTTCTGCATATTGGATATTATCTGATTATCCGAAAGCATCCTCTTTGGTTTCTCACTAAAAATAATTTTTCTTACTGTAAAATTCGCTTTTTTCGCATAGTTCTCACATGCTCTCCTCAATTCATAATTTGCCTTCTGAACCGTTTTCTGTGCTTCTCGCTTCTTGTTTTCGGTTTCTGATAAGTAATCTTTCCACTCGTACTCCGAAGGAGCTGTTCCTGCCTGTATTTGATTGAAAACATTGTACAAAATTTTTGTATTTTCACTTCTTTCTGTAAGATATCCTGTCAAATCAATTCCAGAACCGCCAGGTACTTTATAAACAACTCCCCCTGCTCTGTTTTCCATTACAGCAACTGCCGTCCTTTTATGCCCTTCTTTCGATATCTTCATTCTGCTTCACCTCATTCCTATGTATTTTTACTTTGACTGTTCAAATGTATATAGAATAATGTTACTAATAAACATCTGGAAAGTAGGTTTATCCTGATTGTGGACAGCTTCCTCACTGTCTAACGCTACCTATTCTTTCCTAGATATTGTATTATAGCCAGCTATAAATCTTTTCTCCTTTCCACAAACAAAAACGCTTAGTATTCCTACAGTTCATAAATTCTAATTTTTACCAGAATACAAAAGAACATGGACCGCTTACAATCCAATTGTACTGTAAATCATTTAAATAAGTTCTGTAAGTATATTCCCAAGAATCAAAATACTATACACTACTTATGTAACATTCTTTTGCTTAGCACTAAACATGATGTAAAATTTTTTCTCTTCTATTTTCCCATTTCTTCTTTAATTTCCCGTATCAGACGTAATGCTCCTGTAACTAATGTCAAATAATATCCTTCATAAACCCATGCACTCGTTTGTCTTATATAATCTACGAGTTCATCCGAATATCCATCTTTTACTATTTTTCTAACAGTATTCTTTATATCTAAATCCAAGTCTTCATATACATATAAATGCAAGGATCTTTCCGCATAAGACAATAAAAATTCTTTATCCAATGGATTTTCTTTGATATAACGACTAACTTCTTTTTTAACCTCCTGTAGTACTGAATCTTCTATATCTTCCTTTTCATCTTCTGATACCCATTCTCCATCAAAATACATCATTTCAAGAATTCCATTATCTCCAAATTCTATGATATATTTATTTTCTCCATATAATTCAATGACCAATTGAAGTTCTGTTCCTGCATAATTATAAAATTTATCTCTACCATATTTATAAAGGATAGTTTGAATTTCACCGAATGGAAATAAAGGCTTTCCATCTATCGCAAGATATTCATCATCGTTTTTATATATCATAATATCTGCCAACTCATTTACATTTTCACTAAAAACTTATAAATTCTTCCCTCTTGGATTTATTCAATATTTCCTTAATCGTTTCAATAAACTTTTCTTTTGTCATGTTCTTTCCCCCTTACATATTCCTCTACTTTCTCAATTAACTCTATCGCTGTGGCAATCTGATCTTCTGCCTCTTCTCTCGTTGCTAGCTAGCAAGCATCATAATCGCTCGCATGCCGGATTTCTTCCGCCTCAGCAATTCTTCTTCCTAAAGCTCGTGGAAAAATTTCTGTCTTTATATAATTCTTAATAAATTTTGTCCCTTTTCGTTATGCTGCATCAAACAGTTTTACCCCCTCCCTTTCTATATTTGTGTAAAACGGGTATACGTCCACCCACTTATTAAAATGCTCCTTATTCTTGACTATCGGCTTGATATCCAGATCATAATCCATGTTAAAATCATAGGTCATGCCCGACAATTCATGGCGGTATTTTTTTATGTCAATATCGCTCAAATCCAAAAGCACCATAATATCAATGTCCGAATTTTCCGTATAATCTCCTCTCGCATAAGAACCATATAAAATAACCGTCTTTAAATGCTCTCCATATATTTTACTGAGCAGTTCCACATACTGCTTTACCAAATCGCTTGTTACTGTCGGCATATCAACACCTTCTCTCCTTAAATTCTCATAGGCTCTGACAAACCATCTCTAACAACTACTTATATTATACTTGGTTTTGTTCTGTTTCGACAGGCTTTTTTGCTTAGTCGGTTCAAAATCCCGTGACACAGATAACACAAACAGCCATGACGGTTCTCTGTCAGTACCATCATGGCTGTATTTTATCTTTTATTCTATTCGCTCTTAGTAAAGCTTTGCTCCTGCCGGAATCTTGTCATCCACGATCAGTACATTCAGTCCTTCTCTTCCATCTACAAGGTGAGTTGCTGAAATGATCATACCGCAGGAATCAATTCCCATCATCTTTCTCGGAGGCAGGTTGACAATCGCAATCAGTGTCTTTCCTACCAGCTCTTCCGGCTCATAGTAGTCGTGGATACCGCTTAAGATCACACGGTCTTCCCCGCTGCCGTCATCGAGAACGAACTTCAGAAGCTTCTTGCTCTTCGGCACTGCTTCACACTCTTTGACTTTTACTGCACGAAAGTCGGATTTGCTGAATGTTTCAAAATCAACCATATCTTCAAATAACGGCTCTACTTCCACGTTGGAGAAATCGATATCAACTTTCACCGGTGCAGTCTCTGCCGGTGCTGCTTCTGCTACTGACTCTGCCGCTTTTCCTGCTGTCTGAGCTGCATTGTGTGCCTCATTCTTTGCTGCGCCCTGTGCTTTCATTGTCGGGAAATATTTTATGATCTCTTCGTGATCACTCATTATCCCTTATCCCGGCTTGCAACTGAT
Organism: Drancourtella sp. An57; assembly: GCF_002161525.1. Lineage (NCBI taxonomy): Bacteria > Bacillati > Bacillota > Clostridia > Eubacteriales > Oscillospiraceae > Drancourtella > Drancourtella sp. An57. Next base: position 78,122 of record NZ_NFHY01000010.1, on the reverse strand, counting down.
TAAGGAATTTATTCACAATCCTTCGTTATCATTCATTATTCAATTCATTTTGTTGTCATTTTGCTGTCATTCAAAACTTTTGTTGTCATTCTCGAATTTGTGAGCCCTTCTCAAAAGATATCTAATTTAGCTGCCAAATTCTCGAATGATTCTTGTTTCTTCTTTTCTGTTGCTTCAGCGTAGATGTCCAATGTAGTCTCAATATTCTTGTGACCCATAATGGACTGGATAACTTTTAAATTCGTTTCGTTTTCGCAAAGTCTGGTGCAAAAAGTGTGCCGCAAATGATGGCATGAAAAATTAGGTAGAATAATCGGATCCCTGTGTTCTTTTTTTGCCCGCACCACTTCATCAGCATTATAGTTGTTGGCAATACGTTTTATTGTGTGATTGACTGTCTGCGGATTTGGCACCGAACCAAAGCGGTTACAGAAAATAAAGCCCGTCATTCCGTCAATCTCTGTCTCATTGAATCCGTTTTCTTTTTGTTCTTCATAGAGCATTTCAAAAGCGTCTTTTACGATATCCAACATCGGTATAGTTCTGATGCCGGCATCTGTTTTCGGAAGTGAAACCCTTAAAACACATTTATTACTTCCATTCGTCGGATAATATACCAGGCTATGATTAATACTGATTACCCGATTTTCAAAGTCAATGTCTTGCCAGCGTAATCCAAGGGCTTCCCCAACCCTGCAGCCTGTTCCCAATAAGATAGTAAACATAGGCCACCAGTGATAATAAATCGGATGATTAGCAATATACTCCATAAAACATCTCTGCTGTTCAATGGTCAACGCATGTCTGACGCCTCTATTTTTCCCTGACTCTCTGCTTATTTCCTTCATTACACCGTCTGTAGGATTTTTTCTGATAATCTCATCCCTTACCGCCAACTGAAATGTAGGATGAAGCAAACAATGCACTGAATCAAGTGTTCCTAATGAAATACCCTGCTGATTAAGAAGATGATAGTAAAACTGCAAAACATCAGAATATTTTATCTCTGCAATTCTTTTCAATCCAAAAGTATCCTTCACATAGTGATCATAAGTATATAAATAAGAACTTCTTGTAGACTCTCTCAAATTATATTTAGTAGAGATATAACGATCAAAGGTTTCATTCAGAGTAGCCTTCCCGGCCACATATATGTCCAAACCGTCCAACTGATCCTTTAACAGTTTTTCTTCCTTTTCTCTTAATTGTGTAAGATCATTTGCATAAATAAATTTTCGTCTGCCAAGCGGATCCGTATAAGTATACATATACCGCTTATCTGACGTTCTCTGCACCTCTCCTTTTCTTAACGACCTTCCCCGCAGATCTTTCCTTGTCTTTGCCATGTTATTTTCCTCCTCCCAATATGAAAGAAGGACTCACTGATTATTCCTGCTTAGAGATAAAAGCCTCCACTCCACGTAAAACAACATCTGTAGTGGTCATATTGTGTTTTTCGGCGTATGCAAGCATCTGAGAATATAACTGGTCAGACACACGAATACTCAAGACTTTCTTCTTTGTGTTTTCAGACTTTGGTCTTCCCATCTTAGTCATAGCTACATTCATACCTCCTATAAATCATATTATACTTTTTGTATGACAAAATGTCAACAGGCAACAATCTTATCCGAGTCCTTTTTCGCACTGTAAATAATCAATATTCTCTAAATGTTTCAAGATACTTTTCAAAGATCTCACAGTTCACTAAGACAACTTTATCAATTTTATATGTCGCCTTAGCCTCTTTTGCTAATGCCTGGAATTTTGTCAATCCAAGACTGTATTTTTCAGCGCCTTCCTGATATCTCACAAACTTCTTTTCACAGCGCTTCGTTGCTTCAACATCTTTTCTCGCAAAACCCATAAATAAAAGCCCCTTTCTACAGATTAGATAGGGAATAATACTATTCCCTTCACTTTTCCATAAGAAAGAGGATTATTTCACAAGATGCCAAATTAATTATTATAATTTATTTTGAAATATTATCCCTTAACTTCCTCCAACTCCTCTCAGTTCTCCCGGACCATCTGTACCCGCTTCTTCCTGATGCCTTCCACCTCAAAAAGGTGGCCTATGTCATCTTCAATAACAGCAATAGTGTCCGTTCCAAACTGCTGCACAATCCTCTTCACAAACTTTTGCCCTATTCCCTTTATCAAGCTGCTACCCAAGAATTTCTCGATGCCATAGATGGTGGCAGGCATGGTCTATTCCCATTTTCCGCTATGAACTGCCTGCCGTATTTAGCATCTTCAGCTTCTGATAATGCGACAAATATCTGTTCAGGCATTGTGCCGTCCAGTCCGTATTCAGATTTTTCGATACCTCATCGCAAAACGGCTCAAGATAGCCCGGCGAAGGAGGATGTTATAAAGTTCGATACTTTTTTCTAATCTTGGTTTCATACTTACGTTTCTCAGCCTACAATTTCCGTATATTTCATCCCTCGTCCGCCCATTCTGATTTCATCAGAGAAAATCCAGTTGCTGCCATTCTAATAATCACATAATTGGTCAGTTAAATGCATCCATTAGTTATCTTCCTCCTCAAAAACTTCCCAATACCCTTTACGACTGGTTCCAGCCCTTTTTATCTTGTTCGCCCGTTTTAATTTTTGAACATAATATTTCACCTTACTCACTGACCAATCTAAACTTTCAGCAATCAGTGTATTGGTCATATCAGGATTTAGTTTTATCCAATTCAAAAGTTTCTGTTCCTCTTCCGTCAATCCAGTTTGGTTTGATTGGTTTGATTGGTTTGACCGACCATTCTGACCAAAGTCAAATGAATAAGCATCATTCAGCGGCACAATAATACGAAAAACATCGCCTTCCATAAACGTTGGCTCAGCCCCTGAATAGTATTTACTGTACTTGTAAAGATTTCTTACACCGGAACCAAGTCGGTCTGCCCTGCCAATATTTCTAAAAAATGAAGAAATAATCGGGTTCTTCGGATTTGGCTCCAGATTTTCCGGGGTAATGATACCCTGTTTAGAAGCACGGCTGGCATTTTCCACATACATTCTATCTTTTTCAATCACAAATTTTGCTGCATATGTGCTTGTAAACTCTCTATGCATCAAAGTATTACTAATCATCTCCCGAGCTAAAATGTTTCTTAAACTGACATTAACCTCATTCTCCAGAAAAAATTTATCAAGAAGATGCTTTCTGGCAAATTCCATCAAAAGATCAAAGCTTTCAATCAAATTTGTTCTAATGATTTCCCTGTCGTCGTATCTGTCTACATTGACCTTTCTGACCAGAGCATCTGTTTCATATGCAGGACAGGCATTAAGGATAATATGGTCTTTCCCCAACAGCATAATTGCAGCAAGGTTGTAGCCTTTTTCTCCAGTACTGATATCCATGCCATACAAGCCTGCACTTTGTAAAAGTTCCTGATCTTCCATATGATCCCATGGATGCTTTCCCCCTGCATGGGTCAGTGCCATTTGACGAATTCTTGGCAAAAGATCCAATCTCAAATCAGCCATCGTAACAAAAGGATAAATCTTCTTTTCCGTAAAGATATTTTGTTTACGAATATACATTGCTGCAATCTGACTGGTTGCTGTCACTTTTACATCTGCATCATCCACACGGTCATAAACCACCTTCTTATAACTGTGAACTTCTGCGCTTGGCGGAATGTGTACATGAATGATACTATGTCCCTTCTCATCCTTAATCACTTCAGGAGTCAAATAAACGGTCGGGGAAAATAATGCTGGGTTACTGATTACAGCGATAAAGTTTTTCACCATATCAGGAGCCGCTTTTTCCGGCACGCCAACTACAGTTCCATCATCCAGCACTCCCATAAAAATGTCTCCGCCAAAGCGATTCAAAAAAGAGCATACCAATTCTTAATCTCAAAAACAATGCAGTATCTTATTCCTGTTCACATAGCATCACTTCTTGCCCTCCCCCTAGTAAATCCTATGTCCTTCCTGCTCAAACTTTCGTAACCCCTCTCTCTTTTGCTGATAAACAAATAAATGCTCAATATTTCCTCTGTCTGCCATTTTAAACGCTGATCGTGCTATTCGCAACGTATTCATAGGATTAGTTGTTGCATAAATATTTACTCTAGACACAGTTAGAAACTTCCTGACTTCTTCTGATACCGAATTTATAAATTTAGGGCTAAAATGACGAGTATGACTATTATCAGTATTTCTGCTGATTTTTACCGTTGGGAGGGATTTCTTTCTAAATGGTATTTGGTTTGACTCTATAACATATGTATCCTCAAGAATTAAATTTATCTCCGATAAATCCGCTCTCATATTTTTCTTTTCAATGATGCACTCTGGCTCAGCTTCAATTACCGGAAAATCCATTTCATCTAAAGGGTAATCTTTAAATATATTTTTAATAACAAGTTTAAACTGCATATATATCGGCACTAAAATAAGATTACACTTTTTAATTCCCAACACCTTTGCACAAAACCAATACCATATAAACGGATAATCATGATATACATTATCATTATTCATTACAAATTCTTTGTTGTATCTACGGATTACTATAAGAACGGCAAATAATAATCCTAATGAAATCGCCACATTTCCAGCTTTCAGTATATAATACGGGAGAAAATTGCTTATCTCTGGTTCTGGTTTATGATCTCTCAAATAGTCCTCAAACCATGAGGGAATATCTAGTATATATGGCAAAAAAATTACTGTTATCAACATCAACACTTCTAATATTTGGACAGAATTTGCCTTTATTTTTTTATTATTTTCATATTCATTCCCCCGTCTCTTGCTATAGATATAAACCATCCTTCCCCTTTTCGCACTCAAAAATTTCAATAATTATACCATTTTTCAAATCCCCCATCCAAACACGCCATTCTTCTACGCCCACAATGATAAAAAATATATACTCGCAACCCGTTTTTTCTTTTTTTAGCGAGTCTGTCCAGTCTGCCCAATCTATACTAGACGGACTGGGAATCCGCTGTGGATGTGTATGCCAAACTCCCATATAATAACTTTTATTACGCTCTGCTTTTTTTAAAAAGAGTATATGGCGTGGATCTTTTATGCTAAATCTAAACCGATTTTTAGTATCTAACATATAAGGATGAGATACTGTCTCAAGAGAAACATGTCTGCAAATTCCAGTCGATTGGTGCGTCCATTCCAGAATTAGCGGTGCACCTATTCTGAAATAGCGGTGCGCTGATTCCATTCTAAACGGTGCGCTTTCTTTTATAATGAACAATGAAACTCGTTCATTACAAGTTGAGAAAGGAGCACCAAATGCAAAAATACTCAACCATCATTGGCGTGATTGAATTACGTCAGAGCGGTATTGGATACCGCACTACCAAGAAGCGGTACAACATAGGAAACAGTACCGTAACACTTATTATGAACCGCTTTCATGAACTGGGGCTTTCCCTGGAGGAGTTGAAAGCAATGCCGCCGAAGAAAGTCGAGGAGGCTTTCTATCCGCCAGAGAATCTCCGCCGCGCTGAAAAGGAATTGCCAGATTTCTTTCAGATCCATCAGCGTATGATGGCGATGGAGACTCCTGATCTTGCATTCCAGTGGTTGGAATACAAAAAAGAGCATCCGAATGGCTATCAACTGTCACAGTTCTACAAGCTCTACCGAGATTTTCTGAGAGAAAATTTCGGACAGGATTCCGTATCTATGCCAGTCGAACGAATCCCAGGAGAGCGGATGTATATTGACTGGGTCGGCGACCAGCCTGAACTGCTGACGGATCCTGCAACCGGCGAGATACACAAAGTTCATGTGTTTGCTACGACACTTGGCTTCAGCAGCCGTGTATATGCAGAAGTATTCCTTGACGAGAAGCTGCCAAGTTTTATTACCGGCGTTGTCCACGCACTGGAATACTATGGGGCTGTTCCGAAGTATCTTGTTCCAGACAACCTGAAGACCGCGATTTCTAAACACTCAAAGGACGAATTGATCCTGAATTCGGCTTTTTCAGATCTGGAGGATTTCTACAATACGATTGTGCTGCCTCCACCGCCGCGCAAGCCGAAAGGGAAACCGACGATAGAAAACCACGTCCGTTTTTTGGAGACACATTTAATCGAGCGCTTAAAAGAAAACATATTTACAAGTCTCGATTCCCTGAACAAAGAAACCCAAAAGATAATAGCGGCAATCAATCGTACACGGTAAATCATGAGTACCAGCATATTTTTTGACCGCCGTTTCCTGGCGGCCGGTTTACACATTCGTTGTTTTGGTTTTGCTTCGGCAGATTTCCGGTAGCTGCTCAAACCATGGAAGCAGATCTTCCATAAAACGGTAATCCGTATCTTTCTGATGATCCTTCATCACAGTCAGGACGTGTTCCAGGTATCGGAAGGGATTCAGGTGATTTGCCTTTGCTGTTTCCGTAATGCTGTAGACGATCGCACTGGATTTCGCACCATCGATACTGTCGATCAGTTTCCATGCATGTTTGTGCAGGCAGAAGCTGCGCAGCGCCCCCTCTGTTGCATTGTTATCAAGCGGGACTTCACCGTCATCCAGGAATACTTTTAATGCCTCTTCCTGATTGATACAATAGTTGATTCCTTCCAGCGTTTTCCCTTTAGAGAGACGGCCGGAAATCTGGATCTCTTTTACCCACGCAAAGAAAGCCTCCACCAGAGGTTTGAGGTTGATCTGCCGCTGCTTTCTGCGGTCATCCGGTTTCAGACCGGCAAGCTGGTTATCCAGATGATAGATCGCACCAATCCGCTTGATTGCTTCATAAGCGACCGTATCCCTGGCTGCTTCATGCTCCTTTTTCGGCAGTGCTTTCAGGGCATCGGCGAAATACCTTCTCGCATGGGTCCAGCACCCTGCGAAGACGATGGCTTCGGTTTCCCGGTCCAGCTTCCGGTAGGCAGAGTATCCGTCGCAGACGACAACTCCCGTGAATCCTTTCAGGAATTCCAGCGGATGGTCTGCTTTCCGGGTCTTCTGGTATTCATACAGGATAATGGGTGTATCCTTATATCCCTTTCCCGTCCGGTAGACCCACATGTAACTCTTGCTATTCGCCGGACGCCCATCTTTCGATACCTTGACCGGAGTCTCATCGGCCTGCAGCACATGGAAGCGGTACATCCTGTTATGAAGGTAATCATAAAGGGGTCCCAGATACCGGTCGGCACACTGGATCACCCAGTTTGCCATTACCTGCCGGGAGATATGGATGTCATTCCGCAGGAATTCCTGGCTGATCCGGTATAAGGGAAGTCCGTTGACATACTTGGCATTCAGGATGCTTGCAGCCAGGGAGAGGGTCAGGATGCTGTTTCGGAGCAATTCCTTCGGCCGGTCTGCCTTCACGATCGTCTGGTTGTCCTTTCCGGCATACACGGCCACATGGTGCTCTTCAACTGTGTAGACTGCCGGCTGTACCCGGACTCTTTTATAAACTTCATCCGGAAGCTGCTTCCAGCCAACAGCGCCGAAGATCTCCTGCAGCTTTTCTTCCGGAAGGGTATGGGGAATGATTTCCACGGGAAGATCCTTAAGATCTGCCTCGCGTTTTCCTTTTTTCTTCCGGCGCGTGACCTGGATCACATCCTCTTCGGCAGGTTCGACAACATAAAGTGTCTCTGTCAGAGCTTCCGCTTCGTTAAAGATGAGCTCCAGTTCCAGTTGTCCGGCGATCATATCCAGCTTTTCGGAAGAGCGCCCATAACGGTGATTGTTTGCAGACGCGATCTGCTCGATCAGGCGTTCCATGTTTGTATTCAGCCTGGCCAGCTGGTCCTGCATGGACAGGATCACTGCCACGAGTGTTTCCCTGCTGAAACTATTCAGTTCTTCCGGTGAGTAGATCTTCGTCATGTTCGGCGCTCCTTTGTCTTGCTGGGACTATTGTACCGCAAACAAAAAGAAAAAGCGAACCGGACGAAAAATGAGTCCGTCATTCTCACCAACGGATAAACACTCTGAAAAGCCGAAAAAACTACTAGTTTTTTCAGTTTTTCAGAGTACTTATCCACACAGCAGCTGATCGCTGTGGAGTACTCTTAAGTGAATGAATGGTATGAAACCCGGATGTGGATAACTTCCACTGTATCTGCGAGGGCGGGCCGGAAAAGATTTTTAAATTTCTCCGTTTTGCACAATGTATCACAGGAGATCGCTGGGCTGCACTTCCTGGATCGGGTGCCTGGATACGATCTCCAGCCCCTGCATCAGCGCCCGGTATTGTTCCGGCGTGATCTCCAGCGCCTCTTCTTTTGTACGGGGCCAGCTGAAACCGCCAAGCTCCAGCCTTTTGTAGAGGAGAAGGAATCCGTCCCCTTCCCAGACCAACCCTTTAATGCGGTCACTGCGTCTACCGCAGAACAGGAAGAGGATATCCTTTTCGTATGGATCCAGCTGGAAGTTGAATTTCACAATGGATGCCAGTCCGTCAATGCCCCGGCGCAGGATGCACTGCCAGTAAAAGAACTGTTTCTCAGAGATCCCGTTTGCCCGGCACCAGGCGGTCTTTGACATCCCGCTGTTCAGACATTCATTCAGGATCCTGGCCCAGTGCTCTGCACGGACCTGATGTGTGATTTTATCCATGGCACTAACTCCTTTAAAAAACTTGTAGTTTTCTGGAGTTATTATCTCATGGAGCGAGGAAACTAGCACGGTACTGAGAATTTACCGTGTACCAAATAAAGAGCCGATCGCAATGGCTATCATTGTAATCGGCGCAATGATATTTGTAGCTCCGTTTCCAAGAAATCCTACTCCCTGGCCGATAAAAATCTGGTCAACCATATTATAGAGAGAGTTGATGATCAAAGAAATGATACTGGGAATCGCATAACTCCTCAGTAATTTTCCAATCCGTTCATACCCAAGAGGATTTGCGGCTGTTGTAGTCTGATTCATAGTTAAAATTCCTCCTTTTGCTGTTAAATGTTTCATTATTTAGAATTCTAAGTATTTGTTTAAAAAAATTACCTGCCCGTATTTTCCGTCATCTGCAGTATCACTTTTTCAAATACTTTCAGATCATCTTCTGATATTCCCAGAAACATATTTTTCATATAACTGTCAATACACTTTTCTATTTCCTCTTCCATTTCCATTGTTTTCTCTGTCAGAACAAGCTTTTTGTAACGTCCGTCCTTCGCCAGACTTTCCCTGCGCAGATAACCGTTACGCTCTAAATTGCTGATCAGGCTTGTAACAGAAGATGGCTTGATCTCCAGGAACTCTTCCAGGTCCTTCGGAAAAACATCCCTTTTCTTGGTTTCAACAATAAGATACTGCAGCACCAATGCCTGAATGCTGGTCACCGCCGTCCCTGTAAAAAAGCTGGAAAAATACCGCTGCATTTTCCGATTCAGTTTATCATATTTTTCCATAATACTTTTCTCATTCATAATCTGCCATCCTTTAATTAGAACTCTAAATACTATGGACTATCTTACATCCGTTTTGTGTAAATGTCAAGAAGCGGGTAATTACCATTTGATCTTCTGGTAATTACCCACTCCGTTTCATTCTCCAGGATACATGGGGTTTTCTGTCCGCAGGAACGAATGGACGATACGATTCCGCCATATAGTATCCTATACAAGATCATATTTCACGACATCGATATTTACGTCTCCGTCTGCGAAAAAGGAAATCGCTTCCGCTGACTGGTCTGTATAGATTGTCGCCGTCATAACCTGCTCACCGTCGTTTATGAAGACCTCTGCACTGAACCTGTCAAGGATCACCCGCAGTTTCAGTTCACCGTTTTTACTGTTCACCAGACACCGGCGCTGATGGATGATCGCTCTTCGGGAACCGGAGAATTTTCTGTCGATTTTAAGAACGGATTCATGAGGGCGAAAACTGAGCGCTGTCTGGTATGTGTCATCCTGAGCAAAACGCAGCGCGAATTTCCGGTACATATTTTCTAAATCGCCGGGGCGGAGGGTCAGTTCCAGATCGATCCTTCTGCCCCGGATCCCGTCCAGCCGTATCACATCGGTAAATGCAACATTGCGGTACTCTGTTTTATTCTTCCGCATCCCTTCCAGCTCTCTGACCGGACGCTGGTAAAGCCTGTTGTTCTTTATAAAAATCTCTCTCGGAAGGCTCATCTGCCCCAGCCATTTTTCTTCCGGCGAGCGGATCGCACATGCATCCCAGTTCTGCATCCAGCCGATCATCACCCGACGTCCGTCCGGTGTCAGGATCGTCTGAGTCGCATAGAAGTCAATTCCATAATCAATGGCCTGATCATGCTGTTCTGTAAAGGTTCCTGTCTCCTCATCATATTCTCCGATCAGGCAGAGCGTTCCGTTTCCGTTATGGTATTCAAATCCTTTCGGCAGCATATCCTGCGGACTTGTCAGCAGCACCCATTTCCCGTCCAGTCTGAAGAAATCCGGACACTCCCACATCTTTCCGAAACGATTATGATTGGATGCCAGAATGCTCTTAAACTTCCATTTGAATCCATCCGGGCTGGTATATAATAATATCTGTCCGCTCCCGTCTGCTGGCCGGCTTCCGACCACGCAGCAGTATGTGCCGTCTTCTTTTTGCCACATTTTTGGATCCCGGAAATCATGCGCGCTGCTCCCCTCCGGAAGATCCGCTTTATCCAGGACCGGGTTCATCTCACACTTTTCATAATCCACACCATCGCCTACGGCAAGACACTGCGTCTGGATATCTCCATATCCGCCGTTTGCCTGCCGTTCCCGGAGCACACCGGTATACATCAGCAGATGCCTGCCGTCCGGAAGCGCTACCGCGCTCCCGGAGAAACATCCGTCCCGGTCAAAAGCATCATCCGGTGCAAGTGCCGCCGGAAGGTATTCCCAGTGCAGGAGATCACTGCTTACCGCGTGTCCCCAGTGCATTGGTCCCCATTTTGTTTCATACGGATAATACTGATAAAACATATGATACTGCCCATTGTAGTATGAGAAGCCGTTCGGATCATTCATCCAGCCAGTGCGCGCAGACAAATGGAAATCCGGCCGCTCCTCTTTCTTTATCATCTTTTCAGAAGCTTCTTCGTATTTTCTTGCTTCACGCAGTGTCTGACTTGTCATATTGATTCAGTTCCTTTCCTTCTTAATTTCCGGACGCGTCGTCCGCGGATCCTGCCGCTTCAAGCTCTGCAAGGGATTCCTGATAGCTGTCGAAATATTTCTGCTTGATCTGCAGATATTCGGATAAGCCGTAGTCCTCCATCTTCTGGAGATACTCGTCCCACTCCTCATCAATCCCGCCGTTTAAGATCCAGTCCGCTTTCTTCTGTTCCGCGTATTTCTTGATATCCGTATCAAGCTGTGAAACCCGGTTCGTATCATCAATGCTCATAAACACATTCGGATAAACATATTTACTATGCATGTCATCCAGATAGACCTCATGCATGTTGTCAAGACGCCATTTCGCATCGTCCGGCTGTGTTACATACACATCATAATAATCATTGAGCACAGCGAGCGGTCCGTTTACAGACTGTGCCTGCCGCACCTCCACCGGCGAGGCGTCGCCCAGGTCCAGGTGCTTCAGCATCGGTCCGCCTTCTGCATTTGTACTCATCTCGAAGATATTATCCGCATCTTTCTCGCCATAGGTTCCCCAGTTGTTCTGCGGTGACTGGAGCGGTGCATACATCTGGTCGATCCACGCTGCTGCCAGCGCCGTATCGCGGCAGCTGGTCGTAAGCACGCATCTTCCGCGGTCAAAGCCGCTTGTCTCACTTCCGTTCTGCCTTGTAATATTGACAAGACCATCCGGTCCTGCCAGCGCCGGCATCATCACGTAGTCCTCATAGTTGTCGATATTTGCGATATCCCATGTAAAGCAGAGGCCGTATCTGTGGTTCTTTCCTTTCGCAACATATGAGGACCACTCCTGGGTAAATGCCTCGGGATCCACAAGATCCTGCTCTACCAGAGAGTGCAGCCACTTGATCCCTTCTTTATACCCTTCCTGTACGGTGGTATATATTACCTCGCCTTCATCTGTCACTGCAAAATGATCCCCGGTATCTCCATAGCCCTCACCGAAGCCGTTGATCAAAATCGCCGGATCCTGGTCGCCGTTGTTGATGATAAACGACATCGGGATCACATCGCCTTCAATATTGAATTCTTTTTCAAGAGCGTCTGCATTGTCCCGGAATGCGATGAGCGCCTGCTCCAGTTCTTCCGTTGTAGTCGGCACTTCAAGTCCGAGGAAATCCAGCCACTTCTTATTGATATACGGGATATCACCGATAGCCTGGATTGCTTCCTTGCCCTCACCCAGCTGCTCAATCCAGGGGAAGGAATAAATGTGGCCGTCCGGCGCTTCGACCATGGTCCTGTATTCCGGATATTTCTCAAACACAGCCTGAAGATTTGGCATATATTTGTCGATCAGGTTTTCCAGTGGTATGATGATGCCCTGCTTCGCATACCGGAGCAGATCGTAATCGTTCATACCCGCCGTAAAAAGTCCGTCCGGAAGATTGCCGAACTGCGCCAGAGCAAGGTTTTTCTTGTCGGCAAACTGGTCATCTACAAAGCATGTCCAGTCAATATGTACGTTAGTCTGCTCCTCCAGCCTCTGGAAGATCAGTTTCTCATTCGGCTCCTGCGTAGTCGTCGCCGGAGCGCTTGTAATAAACGAAAGTTCTTTCGTCTCTTCGAGCGGAAAGGTTACTTCTTCCACCGGCGTATCCGGATCTGTATCTGCAACCTGCGCATTTCCACTGCTGCATCCGAACAGGGACATTATCAGTATCAGCGACAGGCCAAGACCCGTCAGTCTTTTTATTCTTTTTCTCATCACTTCTCGGCCTCCTAACCTTTGACAGAACCAACCATGATTCCTTTGTCAAAATACTTCTGGAAGAACGGATACATGATCAGCAGCGGAAGGCTCGATACAACAATTGTCGCGTATTTCAAAAGTTCCGCCACCTTCGCCATCTCCGCCGTGCTCTGAATATCCGCGATCATTCCCGGCTGCGGCGTATTCTGCACGAGGATCGATCTTAAGACAAGCTGCAGCGGCTGCATATCCGCGTCGTTTAAGTAGATCATTGCGTCGAAATAGCTGTTCCACATTCCTACAAAAGACCAGAGCGCCAGCACCGCGATGATCGGTTTGCACACCGGCAGCATGATCTTGAAGAAGTGCTGGATCTCGGTTGCCCCGTCCAGTTCGGATGCCTCTCTGAGCTCGGCCGGGATCGACTGGAAGTATGTTCTGGCAAGGATCATATTCCACACATTAAATGCACCCGGGAGCAGGATAGCCCACACGGTATTGACCATATGCAGGTTGTTGACGAGGATGAATGTCGGGATCATTCCGCCGCCGAAGAACATCGTGATCACAAAAATAATGTTAAAAAACTTACGTCCCACAAAGTCCTTCTTGGACATCGGGTAAGCGGCGAGCAGTGTGATAAAAACCGAAATCACGGTAAATGCTGCCGAATAGAAGAATGAGTTGGCAAATCCTCTCCAGATCATATCATTTTCCAGTACCCGTTTATATGCATCCAGCGTCCAGTCTTTAAAATCAAAACTGATCCCCTGGTTGTTCAGTACATTCGGATCCATAAAAGAGGCGAGCACCACATAGACCAGCGGGACAAAAACCGCGAGCACGAAGAGCCCAAGAAGTGTATAACCCACACCCAGGATTATGCGGTCGGATGTCCCGAGTTTTATTTTTCTTCTCGTTTTCATAATCATATCCCCCTTTTATAATCCTTCACCGTCATTCAGTTTCTTTACTACCTGGTTTACGAAGATCAGCAGGATCACATTTATGATGGAATTAAACAATCCCACTGCCGTAGAATAACCGTAGTCGCCATTCAGAAGACCGAGTCTGTATACATATGTAGAAAGAATCTCGGAAGCCGGCAGGTTCATATCTGTCTGCAGTGCATATGCCTTCTCAAATCCGATGCTCATAATATTACCTGCCTGCAGGATGAACTGTATTACGATGATATTCTTGATGGCAGGAAGCTGTACGTATCTGATCTGCTGCAGGACGTTCGCGCCGTCCACGATCGCCGCTTCTTCCAGATCTTTGCTGGCATTTGAAAGCGCTGCCGTGTACATGATCGAAGCCCAGCCTGCCGTCTGCCAGATCCCGCTGGCTATGTAAATGGTCCGGAATGCCTCCGGCATGGTCATCCAGTTGGTATCAATACCGAACAGGGAGTTGATCGGGCCAACCGGTGACAGGAACATACGCACCATACCACAGAGAACGATGACAGAGATAAAATTCGGTGCGTAGATCAGAAGCTGGATCTTTTTGCGGATCCCTACCCGGCGGATCTGATTGAGCAGAAGCGCCAGAATGATCGGAATCGGGAAACCCCAGAGCAGTCCGAAGACGCTCAGCTTCAATGTGTTCATCAGATAATTCATGAAATCCGGTGAAGACAGGAACCGTCTGAAATAATCAAGTCCCACCCACGGACTTCCGAGTACGCCTTCGATAACATTGTAATCCTCGAACGCGATCAGAATACCGCCCATGGGCCCGTACTTGAAGATCAGCGTAAGCAGAAGTCCCGGAAGCAGAAAGAATACATAAAGCTGCCAGTTCTTCTTTACATACTTCAGTTTTTCCCGCGGCGTCTGCTTTACAGTAACAACCGCTGTTTTACTTTTACGGAGAACTCTCATTCAGTAACCCCCTCCTTTTTTTACATTTGCACCATCCACATTGTTTGACCGGTCATTTTTATGCATGGTTTATCTAAAGGTTACTTTTACAGTACCATTATTTGTGCATAATGTCAATATCTATTTTACATTTGCATAACATTTATATTGTGCATTTGCATCATTTTGTTTTACTTTCTGTGTTATTATATCTTTTATTGTATTTTTCGCTTATTTACGATGTTACATTTGACAAATCATGCACAATGATTTACATTAAATGTAACAGTATCATATAAACGGAGTATTGTATTATGGAGAAAAAAGTTACGATCCAGGATATTGCAGACAGTCTCGGCTTATCCAGAAATACAGTTTCAAAAGCGCTGAATAACACCGGTATCCTCGCCGAAGAAACCCGCCAGAAAATCCTGACGCGGGCAGCAGAAATGGGATACCGGAGATTCATATACCTGCAGCAGGGCCAGCCGGAACATAATACTCCTCCCGGCGAACTGGCGCTGATTTCCCAGAATATGCCCTACGGTTCCCATTTTGGAACCTATGCACTCAATACATTTCAGGAGAAGATCAGCCAGAACAACTACCGGCTCACCATGTTTCCGATCCGCGAAGAAGAGATTGCCACCCTGCAGCTCCCTCTTGGATTTGACAGAGAAAAGACAGCCGGCATCATCTGTATGGAGATGTTCCAGCCCGAGTATATGGAAATGCTGAATTCACTCGGCATTCCCCTGTTGTTTATTGACGCCGCATATGACACAGACTTCACACAGATCAATGCTGATTTTCTGATGATGGAAAACCGGATCAGCGTGTACAACATGACAGACGCTCTGATCCAGAAAGGGCTTACACGGCTTGCTTTCGCCGGCGACCGCAGACACTGCCGTTCTTTCTTCGAAAGATGGCAGGGATTCACAGACGCCATGACGGAAAACGGTCTTACACCGTGTACAACACAGTTCACAGATACCAATGTCTTCGCAGAAGCCGCCCTTCTGGACGAGACACTAAAACGCACATTAAAACTGCCTGAAGTATTTATCTGTGCCAACGATTTCATCGCCATTGATCTGATCCGTGCACTGCGCAGGCAGGGGGTCCGGGTGCCGGAAGATATATTCATCACCGGCTTCGATAATTCCGCCGAATCACGGATCATCGAACCCCATCTGACTACGATCGATATTCCGAGTTCAAAAATGGGGTACATTGCGGCCGATCTGCTGCTCTCACGCATCCGCGAACCAGAGACTCCATATCGCATCATGTATGTACGGACAAATGCCAAATATCGTGAATCTGCAATGATTTAGCCAAGATAAGATAGAAACTGATAAAGAATAGAAACAGAAATAAGCGGGTAATTATTCAGCTATTCCAGCTAATAATTCCCGCTTCGTTTCATGCTCCCGGAATAAGTCAAACACCGGGCAACTTTTCAGCTACGATATTTCTCTCAGAATCTTTTTTTCATTTGCTCTTGAAAAGTCACTTAACCGATAAGATCGACATCTGTTGATCACTGTTTTGTTTGTCACTCCGATCATTCTGCTTACATCGATCGGTGTAAATTCATAGAGTCCCTTCTTTAACAAAAACGCCAGGAACTCTTTTTCTTGGAATTCTTCCTGATCCTGTTTTTTAACAGAAGGAAGTTTCATCGTACCGAGAAAAAAAACGGTTCTCATCGATTTCTGCTATTCGTCTTAATATCTCGTTTGTAAGAGTTACTTTTATCAATGTATCACCCCGTTTCGTTAAAAATATTGTATCTAAAAACGGGTAGGATTTCCACTAAAATTACACTATTTTTTCACTATTTAATTAAATGCCGCAGATCCATCTTGTAAGATGAACCCGCGACATCCTTTTACACTGTTATTTCCATTCTATTCCTTTTATCACTTTTAAGATCATTTCCCGGTTCTTTTCATGCAGATAAACTTCGTTCAATTTTGACTTGCTGTATTGCAGATAGGTATCCCTGGTCTTTTCTGTCAAAAGATGTGAGAAAAATCTTTCCCAGCTAAAATACGTTCTACTGTCAATATAGACTTCCGGATTCTCTAATATATCCTGAAGTTCTTTCCCTTCAATCAATCCGGAACTCAGGATAAGCCATTCAAAGGATTCTGGAAAATACAGATATATATTATCCCTCCGGGAAGCATATTGATAAAGGCGGTCCACCTCTGGTCCGATCGCTGCCCCGTCTGCTATAACGCAGATCTTTTTCTCTTCCGTCTGCTCCAGCATATGAAAAATGTTAGATTTCCCTCCGGCGCATTCGCAATTGATACCATTTTCTTTCCCTACCGCTTTAAAAAATTCAAACCCCGAATTAGAATCCTCTGTTATTATCTCTTCCGGTTTCACCGGCAAACTTCCACCTTCTGGCGTTCATTCTGGAAAACAGCTTCCTGTTCAATCACAGGCGTCTCCTGATCTTTGTAAGTAAAAGCCACTGTCTGCGCTTCCCCGTTCAGCACAAAGCCTTCTGGGGCGGTAACTTCCACAACCTTGTAACTGCCAAGAGGAAGATCAGAAAGATATGCCTCCCCGTTTTCATCCGTAGTCACCATTCCTACCAGCTCGCCGGCAGCGTACTCCAGGATGCGGTTCCCCTCTGCGTCCTTTTGGAAGTCAGCGGTATAAATATCATCCGCAGCGTACACCTCAAAGACTGCGCCCGCCAGATTCTCCACTTCATAGACAAAATCCTTGCTGAAACCGTCCAGTACTTCGCCCTGTTTTACGATTTTCAGTTTTCCTTTTACCGGATGGTTCTCATAGACTGCTTCGATCACCACATCCCCGGACACCGGGTCGATCTGGTAAGCAGTATCGGAATCCACTGCAATCTCAAAATAATTCTCATTCAGCGTATAGCCGTAAGGCGCTGTGACTTCCTCAATCCGGTAATGCCCGATCTTCAGGTTCTGGGGCAGGATCAGGTAGCCTTCCTCGTCGGTAAAAAATGTCTTGTGAACCGTGGTCGTAGGATAAGTCGTTACCTGTTCAACGTATTCTTTGTTATTCAGATCATAGATCCGGAACTCAGTGCCTTTATGAAGCACCGGCTTTTTCGTCTCATCATCCTGCTTGATAATTTTCAGCTTCGCCTCAAATTCCTCATCCAGAAGCACCCGCCACACCTGGGGCGTGTTGGGATGATGCTCGGTGATCCGGACGATGAAATCATCCACCGGCTTATAGTTATGGGGTGTGGTTGTCTCACGGACTAGGTATGTACCATAAGGAAGGCTGGCTGTGAGGCTCCCCTGGGGATCTGTATCAACAAGCAGCACACTTTTCCCTTCTCTTGCAAGTCCAATTCCTAAATTTACCGCTGTTGTTGTTTTAGCGACTCCGCCCTTCTGATTTGCTACGGCAATAACTCTTCCCATTCTTCAGTCCCCCTTTTCACATAATTTCTCAGATATTCTTCAAAAATGCTTCGCCGGATCAATACCTTTTTTCCAATCTTATAAACAGATCCCGATATATGAGACAGCCTGACAATTGGTTTATAACCCAATCCGTAGTAGTCCATTGCCTGCTGGTAACTGACAAATTCCCTCTGCAGGAACGCCAGATCCTCATCATCGATCAGATGTGAAAACATCCATACTTTACTGTGCATACTTATCCTCCTCTTCTTCCATAGGAAAAGCATCTTTTGTTTCATGAAATCTTTCAAGGTATTCATCAAATATATCTCGATTAATCAACACGATTCCATCCATTCTGTAAATTGCTCCTGCGGCATTGGCTAATTCCATTAATTTCTTATGAGACAGACTGTATACAATCTCTGCCTGCTGATACCGGAGAAATTTTCTTCTAAGTCTCCGGGCCGCCTCCATAACTTCACTGCGTTTCTGCTCGTTATAGTACATATCTTCTGTTCTCATAAAACAGTCTCCCTTCTTTGATTCGGCCACTACTGCTGTTTATACGTGAGGAATAAAAAAAGAGCACTCTTCGAAAGTTTTTCTTTCAAAAAGTGCTCGAATAATCGGTTTCCCGATACAATTCAAGAATGACAACTCTTCACCACGCTTCATGATAATTCGTGATTCCCTTTGAATTTGTTGTCAAAATGTTGTCAAAATGAATTTTTGCTGTCAAATCTGAAGGTCATTTCTTATCCTTAGTAGAGCTTCGCTCCTGCCGGGATACTGTCATCCAGCATCAGCAGATTCAGTCCTTCGTGTCCGTCGTACTCGTACACCGCACTGATCAGCATACCCTCGGAGTCGATACCCATCATCTTCCTCGGCGGCAGATTCGTGATCGCCACACAGGTCTTTCCGACCAGCTCTTCCGGCTCGTAATACTCGTGAATTCCGCTTAAAATCGTACGTTTCCGTTCTGTTCCGTCGTTCAGTGTGAACTTCAGGAGCTTCTTACTCTTCGGAACTGCCTCACATGCCTCTACCTTTACAACCCGGAAATCGGACTTGCTGAAGGTGTCAAAATCAACGGCATCCTCAAACAACGGCTCGACTTTCACCTTGGAGAGATCGATCTTCACAGCCGGCTCGGACTCCTCTTTCTTGTCCGTTTTCTTGCTGTCAGATCCGCCGATGCTCTTCATTGTCGGGAAGAGCAATACATCACGGATGGCTGCGGAATTGGTGAGAAGCATACACATTCTGTCGATTCCAAATCCGATACCACCTGTCGGAGGCATACCGATTTCCAGTGCGTTGAGGAAATCTTCGTCTGTTGTGTTGGCCTCTTCATCTCCCTGTGCCAGAAGCTCTTCCTGTGCTTTGAACCGCTCTCTCTGATCGATCGGGTCATTCAGCTCGGAGTAGGCATTTGCCATCTCCCAGCCGTTCATAAAGAACTCAAAACGCTCTACATAGTCCGGATTTCCCGGTTTCTTCTTTGTAAGTGGAGAAATCTCAATCGGGTGATCCATGACAAAAGTCGGCTGGATCAGGTGCTCTTCTGCGAATTCCTCGAAGAAGAGGGAGAGGATGTCACCTTTCTTATGGCGCTCCTCATATTCTACATGATGTTCTTTTGCAAGCTCTCTTGCCTGCTTTAATGTCTTTACTTCGTTCCAGTCTACACCTGCGTATTTCTTAACGGCGTCTACCATGGTGATACGCTCAAACGGCTTGCCGAGATCCATCTCAACTCCGTTGTAAACGATCTTTGTTGTTCCAAGTACATCCTGTGCCACATGGCGGTACAGGTTCTCTGTCAGATCCATCATACCGTTATAATCGGTATATGCCTGGTAGAGCTCCATCAGAGTAAATTCCGGATTGTGGCGGGTGTCCAGACCCTCGTTCCGGAATACTCGTCCGATCTCATAAACACGTTCCATTCCGCCGACGATCAGACGTTTCAGATAAAGCTCCAGAGAAATACGAAGCTTGAAGTCTTCGTCCAGTGCGTTAAAATGTGTCTCAAACGGTCTTGCTGCTGCTCCGCCTGCGTTTGCCACAAGCATCGGAGTCTCAACTTCCAGGAATCCCTGAGAATCCAGGTATTTCCGGATGCTACTCAAAATTTTGGAACGTTTGATAAATGTATCTTTTACCTCGCGGTTCATGATCAGATCCACATATCTCTGTCTGTATCTTGTATCTGTATCTGTCAGGCCATGGAATTTCTCCGGAAGAACCTGCAGACTCTTTGAAAGCAGCTGTACACTTTCTGCGTGAATCGAGATCTCTCCTGTCTTTGTCTTGAAGACAGTTCCCCTGATTCCTACAATATCTCCAATATCAAACTTCTTAAAATCTTTATAGTGGTCTTCACCGATATTGTCTCTCGCAACGTAAGACTGAATGTTTCCTTCTAAATCCTGAATGTTGCAGAAGGACGCTTTTCCCATCACACGTTTCTGCATGATACGTCCCGCTACGGAAACTTCTTTATTTTCCAGTTCCTCAAAATGATCCTTGATTTCCTGGCTGTGATGTGTCACATCATATTTTGTAATCAGAAACGGGTCATCTCCTCTTGCCTGAAGCTCCGCCAGTTTCTCACGGCGCACCTTTCTAAGCTGATTCAGATCCTGATCCTGCGCATTATTCTGCTGTCCTGCCACTTTTTTCACTCCTTTTTTCTGTCAGACAGATATGTTCTCCCGTACCGTACGGTTAGATAGAACGCTCAATCTTTAATACTGTATATCTGATATTTCCGGCCGGTGTCTCAACATCTACAACATCTCCGACCTTCTTTCCCATCAGAGCCTGGCCTACCGGAGACTCGTTGGAAATTTTGCCCTGAAGGCTGTTTGCCTCTGTGGAACCTACGATTTTGAATTCAATCTCTTCATCAAATTCGTCGTCATGTACCAGTACTGTACATCCAACGTTGATCTTTTCCAGATCTACTTCTTCTTCTACAACAACCTCAACATTTTTGAGGATTTTTTCGAGTTCATCGATCCGGGCTTCAATATCTCTTTGTTCATCTTTTGCTGCATCGTATTCTGCGTTCTCTGACAAGTCGCCCTGCTCTCTTGCCTCTTTGATCTTCTCGGCAACTTCTTTCCGCTTTACGACCCTTAAATTTTCAAGTTCATCTTCCAAAGCTTTCAAGCCCGCATAAGTCAATATTGTTTTCTTTTCTTCCATCTTGTTTACCTTCCTTACATAAATGAACTAGTACGCAGCCGGATCTGCTGCAAAATGGTATGGAATATTCTACTTCCGTAATTTCAATATTATACATAACGCATCCCGGCATGTCAAGATTTCTGCGGGATTCCTTGCACTTTCCTCACTATTTCCCAGGCGTTTCCAGGCCCTACAGACGGTCATTTAAAAGTGCTTCCAGTTCCTCATAACTTTCGGCATGATTGATCTCATCCCGCAGCTTTGCGGAATTCGGAAATCCGGATGTATACCACGCCACATGCTTCCGCATTTCCCGGATTGCCGTGTAGTCTCCTTTGTAGCGGATCTGAAGTTTCGCATGACGCAGCATCATCTCCCGTACCTCATCCGCCGTCCGCTTTGCCGTCTCTTCTCCGGTCTCCTCATAGGTAATCAGATCGCGAAAGATCCACGGATTTCCCTGGGCGGCACGACCGATCATGATGCCATCGCAGCCGGTTTCCTGAAACATCCTCTCGGCATCTTTCCCGGAAGCCACGTCTCCGTTTCCGATCACCGGAATGGATACCGCCTCTTTCACTTTGCGGATAATCTCCCAGTCCGCATGTCCGGAATAATACTGTTCCCTCGTCCGTCCGTGCACAGCCACTGCGGCGCCACCGGCATCTTCGATGATTTTCGCGATTTCTACTGCGTTGACATGGTCATCATCAAAGCCCTTCCGGATTTTCACCGTCAGCGGTTTTTTAATTGCCCGGGAAACTTTCGATACAATCTCATGCACCAGTTTCGGGTTCTGCATCAAAGCGGAGCCTTCACCGTTCTTCACAATTTTCGGCACCGGACATCCCATATTGATATCCAGAAACGCAAACGGAAGCTCCTCGATCCTCTTTGCGATTTCACTCATGATATCCGGATCCGATCCAAAAAGCTGCAGCGATACCGGCGGCTCTTCCGGATGAATTTCCAGAAGGCTTTTCGTATTTTTATTTCCATATAAAATAGCTTTCGCGCTGACCATCTCCATACAGAGAAGGCCCGCTCCCATTTCCCTGCACAGAAGGCGGAAGGGAAGATCCGTCACCCCCGCCATCGGCGCCAGAATGTAGCGGTTTGCCAGTTCTACGTTTCCAATGGTTAATGTTTTCATACGTTTTCTTCCTGATCCTCCTGCTCTTCCAGATCTTCTCCCATGAAGAAGACTCTGTAATAGAGCTGAAGTGACTGAAGCAGCTCCTCCTTTGTTCTCTGAAGTTCCTTGATTTTCAGGGCGCTTCCGATATCGTCAAACATCGGATCTCCCTCTTCTGACGTAACTTCAAAGCAAAGGGAACCATCCTCTTCGTATACAAGCGTAAGAATTCCGCCGACATCGTGGACATAGAGAACACACATAATCTTCAGTTCGTCCTTGATATGATCCGGAAGATTATCAAAATCCGGATTCAGATAATATTTTTCTTCATATGAATTTGCACCGCACAATACTACTTTTTCTTCGTACATCCTGCTTTTCTCCTGACATTTTATTTTCTATACATAGCCGTACACGCCGCGGACAGACACTTCCCCGGATGAAATCTCACAGATCTCCCCACTGTCCTTTTTCACGATCAGCTCACCCGTCTCCGTGATCCCCGCAGCCACTCCGGTCCATTCCTTTCCCGGCTCCAGCACGCAGACACGCTTTCCTTCATTGACAAGAAGGGTCTCATACTCATCCTGGATAAACTCCAGCGACTTTCTTCTTGCGAACTCTTCGTACAGGCTCTCAAACTCCTGCAAAAAACGTGCAACGATCTCTTCCCGGCAGACCTCATGGCCGTACTCACATTTCAACGAAGTCGCTTTCTGCCGGATCTCCTCCGGGAACTCCGTCTGATTACAGTTGATTCCGATCCCGACGATCACATATTCCGTGCTTACACCTTTCATCCCCATCTCGGTTAGAATCCCGCAGATCTTCTTTCCATCCATAACCAGGTCATTCGGCCACTTGATCTGAGGCCTCTTCTCGCCGGGCTGGTACACTGCCCGCGCCGCCGCACAGGCCGCAAGAAGCGTCAGCATCGGCGCCTTCTCCGGCTCAAAGTCCGGGCGCAGAAGCACCGTCATATAAATATTCTCACCCCCAGGTGACTGCCAGGCCCGGCCCCTCCGGCCGCGGCCGTCCGTCTGCTGCTCCGCCAGAATCACCAGACCCGCACTCGCGCCCTCACCGGCTGCCGCCTTCACTCTCAGATTCGTCGAATCCGCTTCGTCCAAAACCCGGATCTCCCGGCCCATCCATCCCGTCCGAAGCCGGGATATAATCTCCTGTCCGCGCATAACCAAGCCACTCCTTCACTCAGAACTATTCTTTTTTCCGCTCTGAATCTGATACTTTCCTGATGAATTATAACACACCTTTCACAAAACGCAAATCCATAAACGATTCTGAAAATTTTCATTGGGGACGGGTTCCGATGCATCGGAACCCGTCCCCAATGATAAAAATATACACCGTATTCAATATTTATTCTTCTCCGAGTGTTGCTACCATCACGGCTTTGATGGTGTGGAGTCTGTTTTCTGCTTCGTCGAATACGACGGATGCCGGGCTTTCGAATACGTCTTCTGTGACTTCGTATCCTTTGACCGCTGGCAGACAGTGCATAAATATAGTTGTGTCTTTTTGTGTCTTTTCCATCAGTTTTCTGTTAACCTGGTACTTGTGGAGGAGTGCTTTTCTTTCGTCTGTTTTTTCTTCTTCGCCCATGGAGATCCATACGTCCGTGTAAATGATGTCAGCGCCTTCGACGTCGTTTGTGTTATCGGAGATGGTGATGGTGGATCCGGAGGCGTCGGCATATTCCTGGCATGTGCGGACGAGGGAGCGCATCGGCCACAGTTCGGACGGTGCGATCAGCACGAAGTCGATTCCGACTTTGGCGCAGCCGATCATGAGGCTGTTTGCCATATTGTTTCTTCCATCGCCGATATAAACGAATTTCAGACCTTCAAAGTACTGGAAATGTTCCTGGATGGTGAGAAGATCGGCGAGTACCTGGGTCGGATGGTAATCATCGGTCAGCCCGTTCCATACCGGGACTCCGCTGTATTTTGCCAGCAGTTCTACGTGGGAGTGCCGGAAGCCCCGGAATTCGATTCCGTCAAACATTCTTCCGAGTACCCGTGCTGTATCCTCCACGCTTTCTTTATGTCCGAGCTGAATTTCATTGCCGCTTAAATAGGTAGGAAATCCTCCTTCGTCATTTGCAGCTACCGTAAAGGCGCATCTTGTTCTGGTGGACGGTTTTTCGAAAATCAGTGCAATATTCTTTCCTTCCAGCGCATGGCCCCGGATTCCTTTTTTCTTTTTTTCCTTCAGTTCTGCCGCCAGGTTTACGAGATAACGGATCTCATCCGGCGTGAAATCTTTCAATGTTAAAAAGCTTCTTCCTTTTAAATTCATGTTCTTCTCCTCCCTGATTCCTGCCAATATATGGATAAATCCCGGTAATCCGGGTTCTCCTTTCATCTTCTCATATTTCATATGCACAAGTGCCGCGAGTTCATCTTCTGTATAAATCTGATATTTGGGGATCCGGAAATATTTTGCGCTTGCTTCCAGCATGGACAGATACAAGGTCTCATCTGTCGCTCCCAGCGGAACTTTGAGCACAAATTTGATTTCCCGTTTTTCTTTTTCCCGGAGGCCGGAGAGCATCTGCTGATAGTCCTCTTCTGTCCGGTCTGTGTCAATGTAGTAAATCAGGCCTTTCAGCCCGTAAATCACCCGTTTCGCATCATAGTATCCGATTTTCAGATTCTGTCTGCTGCGTTTCCCGTGAAATTCCAGAATGCTTCCCAGACTGACTCTCGGCGCGATCTCATACACTTTCGTATCCTCATCCAGATGTACCCGAGGCTCCCGCCCCGGTCCGTAAATCCGCACGGTAATAATGTTCTTATAGCCGCGTTTCACAAGCGAATTCAGCGGTACATTATTGATTACCCCTCCGTCCAGATACGTTTTCCCATGAAGCGGTTCGTTTTTAAAACCGAGCAG
This sequence comes from Drancourtella sp. An57, assembly GCF_002161525.1. Lineage (NCBI taxonomy): Bacteria > Bacillati > Bacillota > Clostridia > Eubacteriales > Oscillospiraceae > Drancourtella > Drancourtella sp. An57. Next base: position 52,792 of record NZ_NFHY01000010.1, on the reverse strand, counting down.
ATAGGCGCTTGCCAGAAGAAAATCTGCAAGCAGCCCTTCCGGAATCTGATCCAGTGTAAGATCGAGTTCTTTCATATCTGATACGGAAAATGTGAGAAGGGAAAAATCAATCCCTGCATTCCGGATTTTTTCTTCATCCAGCACCTGATGAATCAGCTCTTTCAGAGGCGTCACATCAACTCCGCCGTCTTTCAGACAGCTCATCAGCTCTTTTATGAGTTCCCGTACTGTGACTTCTTTCTGAAAGAAACGCTCCATCCAGTTATCATCCACGTCCATGACTTTTGAAAATGTCATTTCTTCCCAGACACGTTCTGCTTCTCCTACATCTCCCATACAGATCAGCGCTCCATTCAGTGCGCCTACGGAAGTTCCTGCTACCCCTCTGATCCGGACCCCTGCCTCACGAAGTGCCTTCCACGCCCCAATCTGGTATGCGCCTCGTGCTCCTCCACCGTCCAGCACAAGCCCGTATTCTTTTGATAAATCGATCACAGGTTTCATTCTTTCACTCCTTATGCATTATAATACTCTTTTTTGCATAAAATTACAATCTATATTTTCAACAATCTTTTTCATTTTTTCATCTCTTTCTTGTGTAAAACATGGATCTATCAGCTTTTCACCGCTTTTCCCGCCAGGTTTCCCGCAGCATGATTTCATGCATTTTTATAAATCCATGCTGCTTGTATACAATTATAAGCCGTTTCCAATTCCCCGTAAAGCAAAAAAAGAGTTTCTTCCTAATCAGAAACTCTTTTTTGAAATCTATCTTTTCTTTCTAACCCCTAGTGGAACCAATGTGCTCCAATCTTGATTCCTGCATTTACTCCGTCCCCGAAATGCAGCGCGTTTCCTACCGGGCTGACGCCTGAAAGTGCGTCTACCGCTGCCTGGCGGCAGGATGATGGAATATTTCCGGATGCCAGTACCCGGTCAAGCTTTCCTGTCATCGCCGGTCCGAACTGTCCGCTCTGGTAAATGACTCCTCTCAGTGTGCTTGCATATCCTGCTTTCAGACGGTTCATTACAACAGCTCCTACTGCTACCTGTCCGTCATACGGCTGGTTACCCGCTTCGCAGTAGATCAGCGCAGCCAGAAGTGTCGTGTCCGCCTCCTGAGCCAGCTTTTTCTGACGTTCTTCTTCAGCCTTTCTTGCTTCTTCTGCTTTTCTGGCCTCCTCAGCTTTTCTCGCTTCCTCAGCCTGTTTTTCTGCTTCTGCTTTCTGCTGTTTTGCGGTTTCTGTATAAGTAAGAAAACTCTGTGAAACATTCTGTGCAGTTTCGGCATCCGCTGTCACAACAAGCTTTGCGCCCTGCGGCTCCTCCGGAGCAAATACGGAATTTCCATCAGCTGCAAATACCTGAACACTCATGCTCGCTGTAAGGATCACCGCCGAAAGAACTCCTGCGACCGCACCTTTCTCCAGACGTCTTCTATGACTGTTCCATGTTTTCATTTTTGTCCTCCTTTAATTATCCGCAGACTTCCTTCTGCGTCTTCCTCATTCTCAGTCCCTGTATCAATCGAACATAATATATATTACGTTCTGCCGCTTTTGTTTATTACAAATATTACGAATTTGTTACATCTTCTTGCGACGGTGTTAATAATAGCAGAGTTTTCTTTTTCTGTCAACCTTTGCACCTATTTTAGTACATTTTTGAAGTGTTTTAACGATTTTTCCAATCGCTTTTTATGTATTTTGTATATTTTTAATTGTCCGACAATTTCGAGGATTCCTATACTATTTTCCACTTTTCGACAATTTCTGCAAATAATACCAACTTCACTTTGTCACAATAACGTAATATATATTTCTTTTTTCTGTCGTATTTTTTACATTTGTTTCTTAATAATTTCGAAAACAGTTTTACCCGAGTGCGCATCCCGCGGAGCGTTTTTGTTTACCAGGGAACGAAGTTTCCTGGTAAACAAAAAAAATCCCGAAAGCTTTCGCTTTCGGGATCTTTCCTTATCTCTACTTATTCCTGAACGTATGGCATAAGAGCGATGTGTCTTGCTCTCTTGATTGCAACTGTCAAGGCTCTCTGATGCTTTGCACAGTTTCCTGTGATTCTTCTCGGAAGAATCTTTCCTCTTTCGGAAACGTATTTTCTTAATTTTGCTACATCTTTGTAATCGATCTCATTGTTTTCTTTTCCACAGAATACACAAACTTTTTTTCTTCTGCGGCCTGGTCTTCTTCTCATCTGAGAATCCGGTTTGCTTGTTTTATCGTAAGCCATTGTTCTTACCTCCAATACTAATTAAATGGTAATTCCTCATCAATTCCATCCGGGATGTTCATAAATCCATCACCCGCATCCACACTTGGTGCCTGCGGTGCCGGAGGAACCGGGCTTGCCTGATAACGGCTCTGATTTGCTTCACTCGCGCTCTTGCTTTCTGCAAATTCCTGCTCTTCTACGACAACTTCTGTCGTATAGACCTTTACGCCATCTCTGTTCGTATAGCTTCCTGTCTGGATGCGTCCACAGATCGTGATACGCATTCCCTGGCGGAAATACTTCTCCGCGAACTCAGCTGTTCTTCCGAATGATACACAGCTGATAAAGTCTGCCGTCTGCTCTCCATCGCGCCGGAACCGTCTGTCGACGGCCAGTGTATAACGGGCAATGGCCAGCGGGTTTTCCCCGCCCTGAGAATAGCGGACCTCAGGATCTCTTGTCAGGCGTCCCATTAAAATTACTTTATTCATATATTTCCTCTTTTCTTCTTTATGCTTCCTGTTTCACGCATAAATATCTGAGCACGTTGTCCATAATACGGATTCTCTGTTCGATCTCGCCCGGAGTCGTTGCATCAGATTCGAAGTGGATGAAATAATAATATCCTTCTTTCATCTTCTGAATTTCGTAAGCAAGTTTTTTCTTACCCCATTCATCAACGTCAGTAACATTGCCACCGAAACGTGTGATTAACGCTTTCACTCTTTCGATTACATCTGTTCTGGCATCGTCTTCGATTTTTGCATTGACAACAACAGCTAATTCATATTTGTTCATGTCACTTGCACCTCCTTATGGTCTTTTGGCTCCCGGCTCCCCGGCCGGGGACAAGGATAAATAATATATCACGGTGTATTATTTTAACATTATCCCGCGTAAGTTTCAAGCCTTTTTTTGAATTTCTTTCGTATTTTTTTCCACGATTTTCCTGGAAATCATGATCTGATGTCCGCAGCCGCAGCATTTCAGCCTGAAATCCGCACCCACCCGCAGAATCTCCCACTCAAAACTGCCACACGGATGTTTCTTTTTCATCCGGATCTTATCGCCCACCTCATACTTGATCTCTGACATATTCTTCCCTCTTTTCCGGTCAGTTTACTTCCACCTGGTATCCCTGTACAATCAGACGTTCTTCATTATTTGCTTTTGTACATGTCGACAGTGTCACTACATTTGCATCGGACGGAACTTCCACCCCTGTATCATAAAAGGAATGTTCCTTTGAAAATGCCAGAAACGACTGGAATGCCTCGTCATTTTCAAAGACTGTCTGATACGCGTCTGATGTATCATTAACCTCTCCTACTGCAAAGATCTGATATTTCAGTTCTTTTCCATCCGGTGTATAAATGTAAAAATACGGATAGGATCTATAGAATTCCTCATCCTGATATTCCTCCAGTTTTCCAAACATGGATTTACTGTTCATTCTGTGCCCGTATATGACACTGTTTTTGTCCGTCATATCCTTATTATTGGAAACGTTCAGGAAAATCGCGCCATAGGTGTTCGGATAGCCTGATATGGTCTTATCCAGATATTCCTGATTATCTTTTCCCTGCACAACCGGATAGCTGATGATGGACGGCTCATCAAACCGGATCCACGCAATGATGTCCTCGTTGACTTTCCAGAGCTCCTCGAAATCCACCGTGTATCTTGTGCTCTCTTCTCCCGTTCCCGCATCGGCGGAAATTCCGATCTCCTTCAGGTTATCGTACTCCTGATCTCCTTTGTGATATCCGTAAAAAATCCGGAACAGCTGGAATCCCGAAAAGCAGAACACGATAATTGCGGCAACGAGTATAATTGTGGAAAAGATTCCTCCCTTTTTCTTCTTTTTTCTTCCGCCTGTCTTCTGATTAATAGCAGGTCTTTCTTCTCTCTTTTCTTTTGTTCCGGCTTCCCCTGCCCCGGATGATGCCTTTTTCCGGGCTTTTTCTTCCTCAAGCCGTTTTTTTCTATCTTTAATGCGGTATTCGTCCATGTAACCTTACCTCTGTCTGTTTTATTTTATCATCAGGGTTTCTATATCGTACAGTTTCTAGTATAACGTATTTTTCGCAATAGAAAAAGAGGATGTTGCAGAAAATGGACTCTCCTTTTCCGCACATCCTCCCGGCCCGTTCTGTTTTCCTGTCTTAGAATGGAATTTCCAGATAAATATCCTTTCCTTCTTTGATCGAAATCACAAGCTTGCCTGCTCCTGCAGTCACCCTGGCTCCCTCTACAGAAACCTCCGGTGCCGGAGCTGCCTGCTCTTCTTCCTCTTTTTCCGGCTCCTCTCCTTCATCCGCGCCCTCGACAACGGCATCGATCACATCTGCTGTCACCGGTGTCAATGAATCACATGTCTTGATCAGTTTTGCGCCAAGGATCTGATGAATCTGAAGGCATCCGTCCAGATTCAGAAGGCCGCTTTCAACCAGCTCATCAAAAATAGCCGGATCTTCCAGATTTTCCGGTCCTATTGTAATGCCTTCCTCTGCCCTGCAGCAAAGTACTGCAGGATCATGAGCATGCTGTTTTGCTGTTTCTGCTGTGATAGACATATCTATTCCTCCTTCATAATTCTGTTTCTTTCATCTTAGTCCTGTTTATCACTGTTTTCCAATACATTCTTTCTATATTTTAGATCATTTTATCAAAAATGTCGATACCCCCGCCCCTCTCCATTTACGAATTTAATATAATTTTTATATACAGTTTATTGATTCCTGAGAAAAATGCGGTAAAATAGAATTCAGAAAAATATTAAGACAGGTTGTGTAGAAAAATGAAAGATAAGTTTTTACGCTTTATGTACGGCCGCTACGGCGTTGACCAGTTTTCAAAATTCCTGGTGATAACAGGGATCATTTTTTTACTGTTATCCGGATTTACCCGATACGGCGGAATTCTATATCTGTTTTCGCTTGCCGTTTTAATTTATTCCTATTTTCGAATGTTTTCACGAAACCATTCCAAACGTTACGCTGAAAATCAGCTCTATCTGAAATACACGGCCGGGATCCGGAAAAAGTTTTCCGCCATCCGTTACGGTCTCAGTCAGAGAAAACACTATCACATATATAAGTGTCCTTCCTGCGGACAGAAAATCCGGATTCCCCGCGGAAAAGGCAGGATCGAAATCCGGTGTCCGAAATGTAATGCCCATTTTATTAAGAAAAGCTGAGAAAGGAGGGCCATTATCATGCTTGATTATATGGTTCTGTATCAAAGTGAAACCGGCAACACAAAAAAACTTGCCACATCCATTTTTGCCGCCCTTCCTGGAATGGCAAAAGATCTCAGAAGTATCGATGAACTGAACGGTCTGCCGGATGCAGCCACTTATTTTGTCGGTTTTTGTGTCCACCGTGGCACCTGCAGCCTTGAGGTTGGAAATCTGCTTTCTTCCATCTCCGGAAAGAATGTCGCCTTATTCGGCACATGCGGGGCCGGTAATGTGGATAACTACTATAAAAACATCGAAAACAGTGCCCGGATCTGGCTCGAAGATGACAATCTCTATCTGGGCGGATTCTTCTGTCAGGGCAAGATGCCTGTGCAGATTCGCCAGAAATACGAGTCCATGTTAAATGGAGATCAGGCTCACGATCACCATCTGAAGCTTCAGCTGTCAAATTTTGATGAAGCGATGATTCATCCGACAAAGGAAGATCTGGCATGCGCCGCGGATTTTGCAAAAGAATGCCTCAGCCGTCTTTAAAAAGATGGCTGAGGCTTTCTTTTTTATTTATAGAATCATCAGATCTTTCGGGAAGTGTGTCAGTGTCTCTGCACCGTTTTCCGTAATCAGCACCGTATCCTCGATACGGACACCTCCCCATCCCGGAATATAGATTCCCGGTTCCATTGTAATCACGCAGCCAGGCTGCATTATTTTTGTACCATACATTCCAAGAAACGGCTCTTCATGAAGATCAAGTCCTACGCCATGTCCCATTCCGGAATAATAATACTCTTCATACTTTTTCACCAGTTTCCGAATCTCCGTGTCCGGTTTGGAAGCAACAATTCCCGGTCCCATGTTCCGGACTCCTGTTTCCTGCGCTTCGCGTACCAGTTCGTAAATTTCTTTTTGCTGTTCAGATACATGTCCTACCGCAAACGTACGGGTCGTATCGGAAATATATCCGTTGTATTTCGCACCATAGTCCACAAGAACAAAATCGCCTTCTTCGACCTTCCTGTCTCCCGGCTTTCCGTGGAGCAGGGATGTCTTGGCCCCGGAAATCAGAATCGTCTCAAATCCAATATCCTGTGCCCCGTGCATCTTCATGCTGAATTCCAGACGCGCGCACAGCTCTCTTTCCGTAACGCCCGGTTTGATATACGGAACCAGCTCTTCCAGAGCTTTATCCGCAATCTCGCAGGCAATTCTTGTATTGGCCACTTCTTCTTCGCTCTTTACATACCGCAGCTCTTCCACAATGTTTCTCGTTCCGGTCAGTTCAATCCGATGCTCTGAAAGAAGTCTGTGGATTTCTTCATATTTATCATAGGTTGTAAAGCATTCCTCAAATCCCAGTCTCCGGATTCCCGACTTGACGCAGATGCTTTCCACGGCCTTTGGGATACTCCTGCCACAGTTATGCCAGTTGACAACCTCAAAGTCCGGGCAGGACTGCTCTGCCAGCTCTGTAAAGCGGCTGTCCGTAATGAGATAATTCCCCTGCGGGCAGATCAGTGCATATGCCAGCTCATCCGGATATCCGCTGATGTATTTGACATTAGCTTCTTTTGTGATATAAATTCCGTCCAGACCTTGTTCTTTTAAAATCTCCAATACTTTTGCTATTTTTTCCATCACAAAGCTCCTTATCCCCAGATCATTCCGATTCCTGCTTCTTTTGCTTTGTCATAGATTGCTTTTGCCGCAATCAGGTCCTGTGTTGCCACACCGACTGTCTCAAACACAATAATTTCTTCATCGTTTTCACGCCCCGGAATTTCTCCTTTAATCAGCTGTCCCAGATCGCCTGTAAAATCCTCTTTTGTGATGATTCCTTCATCCAGCGGAATCAGAATGTCTCCGGATTCGGAAAGTACCGCTTCCTCAGAATCAAAATAGATTTTGGACGCTCTCGGAAGAATGGCCGGATCCATCTCCTGCATATGCGGTTGATAAGCTCCTACGCAGCTGATCGTTGCTCCCGCCTTTACTTTGGAAGCATCAAACACCGGTCTGGAGGACGGAGTTACCGTCACAAGAAGATCTGCACCTTCTACCGCTTCATCAGAAGATGCTGCCGCAACGATTCTGGCACCATATGATTTTAATTCTTCATTCATCTGCTCCGCGAAGGCTTTTGTCCGTTCCGGATTCATGTCATACACACGGACCTCTTCCAGATCTCTTACTGTCACCATTGCCTCCAGCTGAGTCGCTGCCTGTCCGCCTGTTCCGATCAGCGCGCCGACACGGCAGTCTTTCTTTGCAAGAAGATCAAATGCGGCTCCTGTAGCTGCTCCTGTACGAAGCTGTGTCACATAAGTTCCGTCCAGCACGGCCTCCACAATTCCGGTTGTTCCATCGATCAGAAAGACCTGTGCCGGTGATGACGGAAGCCCACGGTCAATATTGTGCGGGAAAATATTAACTACTTTTAAGGAAGCTGTATCCATCTCTTCCACGTACGCCGGCATAAAAAGGAAGCTTCCGTCATATTTCGGCGCCTGAATGTTTGTCCTGATAGGAGAGTCACATTTTCCCTCCACTACAAGCTGAAACGCTTTTTTGTCCGCTTCCACGGCGTCTTTCATGGTAAATACTTTTTTGATATCTTCTCTTGATAATAATAACATTTCTGAACCTCCTGTTCTCCTTGTATCCTATCGTTTAAAGCGCGCATCCAGTCCCCACGGCTGCATAGCGCCTCCCTCTTCTGCCGGTCTGCACATTTTTGCGTAAATATTCAGACATCCTTTTTCCTCTTTCAACGGCGGACATACCCAGTTTGCCTTTCTTCTTTCCAGTTCTTCATCGGAAACAAGCAGATTGACCTCTCCATTTGGAATATCGATCACGATTTCATCCCCATTTTCCACAAGTGCGATCGTTCCTCCATCGTATGCTTCCGGTGATACATGCCCGATAATTGCACCATAGTTAAATCCTGAGAATCTGGCGTCCGTGATCAGCCCCACGCTCTTGTGCAGTCCCAGTCCGATCAGGGCATCGATGCTCAGCATCAGTTCCTTCATGCCAGGAGCCCCTTTACATCCTTCATAACGAATGACAATGATGTCACCCGGTACGATTTCTCCTGCCTGGATTGCCTCAAACGCCGGACGGTCGCCTTCGAATACTTTTGCTTTCCCTTTCAGATATTTCACTTCTTCGTATACGGCTGTCGGACGGACAATCGCACCGTTCGGTGAAAGGTTTCCTCTTAAGATCTTCAGTCCCGGCTCATGGAATAACGGACGTTCCAGAGAATGAATAACTTCATTTTCTTTTGGCGTTACCTTGGAAAGGAGCTCTTTCCATGTGCAGCCGTACATACTCGGAGCATCGGTAAACAATTTGCTCTCCAGCATCTTCATCACATTCATAACACCGCCTGCGTAGTGGAAATCCACAACAGTATACGGGCCGCTCGGTACTACTGCATTGATGCAGTAAATTTCATCTGCGTATTTTTCAAAGTCTTCCAGAGTCAGTTTGATTCCCAGTTCATATGCGTAGGAAAGAATGTGAAGAACCGCATTGGTGGATCCAGCCACGGCCATATCAAACATAATCGCATTGAGGAGCACTTCTTTCGTGATCAGATCTGAAGGTTTTCTTCCTTCTTTTGCCATCTTAACCGCGTATTTTCCGGCTTCTCTTGCTCTGCGGAGCTTTGCGTTGTCGGATGCAGGGATCGTAGACGTACCCGGAAGCACCAGATTCAGCACCTCTCCAAGCATCTGCATGGTATTTGCTGTTCCCATGGACGGACATGCACCAAAGGACGGACAGACATTGTCTTCCATGTCCATCAGCTCTTCTTCTGTAGCGCCTGAAAATCTTGCGGAATCCAGATCCGCTTCCACTACGGTTTTCCCGCAGTACTGTCCCGGCTGCATGGAACCGCCCGTCACGATCATGGACGGAATGTCCAGACGCATTGCCGCAAGGTAACATCCGGCAATGATATTATCACAGGATGCGACCATAACAAGACCATCGAAATTGTGTACGCGTGTAACAAATTCCACGGACATTGCCACGATGTCCCGTCCAACCTGTTCGTATTTCAGTTCTTCTGCTCCGTTTGCGATGTTTCCGCAGGTTGCCGGAATTCCGAATTCCACCGGCACTCCTCCTGCTGCCCAGATTCCTTCTTTTACCGCTTCAGCGATCTGTCTTAAGTGGGCAGATCCCGGAGATCCTGACATATATGAATTCGGAACTCCGATATGCGGTTTCTTACGGATGTCCTCGTCGGAATACCCTGCCGCTTTCATCATAACTCTTCTGTGCGCCGCCTCGGCGCCATTCCAGTATTCTGTTCCCATAATTTCCTCCTGTCTGCGCTTTGCTTTCTCTTCAATCTCTTGACAAATAAATTGCCTTTGATGATAATAATAAAATAGAAACTGCAATTTCTGAATTAATATTTTTTAAATATACTATTCGGTTTTGCTTATATCCGCATTTGCATTATAGAAAATCATTTTAATTCATTTTTTCTAATATGAACCATTAAGAAATCGAATGGAAGGTGAATCATGAACAAGTATCAGACCATTTTAAGCGTCTGCGAAACACGCAGCATCTCCAAAACCGCCGCTTTGCTGAACTATACCCAGTCGGCGGTCAGCCAGACGATCAAAAATTTTGAAAAAGAGCTGGGGCTTGAGCTTTTCATCCGTTCCAAAAACGGTATGGAACTGAAATCCGACATGGCCTGGATCAAAGAGTCTCTTCGGACCATCTGCGAGGCCGAAAACCAGATTGCACGGACCGCCGCTTCTCTTTCCACTCTGGACAGCGGTCTGATCCGCATCGGCACGATCCAGAGCATTTCCTATCACTGGTTGCCGGGCATTATCAAAGATTTTTCTGAAGAATATCCGAACATTCTTTTCCAGCTTACCATCGGAGGATTTGGCGAACTGAAGGAAAAACTGATGGGCAATGAGCTGGACTGCATTTTCGTGTCCGAATTCTCCGTTCCGGGACTGCCGTTTGTACCACTTGGAAGTGATGAACTGATGCTCGTCACACCCCTTTCGCATCCTCTTGCAAGTCACCTGTCCGTCTCCCTGGCAGACGTCAACAACCAGGACTTCATTCTGTCCGCAGACGGTCTGGACTACGAAACCGGCAAAATCTTCGAGCTGAACCAGATTTCTCCAAACATCCGCTATCAGCTCAACGAAGATTTCACAACATTGAAAATGGTAGAACAGGGCTTTGGCATTACCATTCTGCCAAAACTGCTTCTCCACAACGCCCCGTTTGAAGTCTGCATCCGCCCGTTTACCGAGCACTACACCCGTACCCTCGGGATCGCTCTTCCGTCCGGCATTACGCCGTCCAAAGCAGTTTTACAGTTCCGGGCATTCGCAGAACACTGGTGCAGGGAGAATCTGTAGATAAAACGGAAATGATTTCCCCGCGTTATCCTACCTTTGTTTTGTATACCTACTCTTAATTTTATGGTATACTAAATTCATAGGAGAAGAAAGGATGTGTTACCATGGCATTAACACCGAAGAATAACGAATACACGATCGATGATATCTACGCTCTGCCTGACGGCCAGCGTGCAGAACTGATCGACGGTCAGATGTACATGATAGCACCGCCGAGCAGGAGACACCAGTTAATACTTGGTTTCCTTTACCGCAAAATTGCTGATTATATCGAACAGAAAGGCGGATCCTGCGAAGTCGATATTGCTCCATTTGCCGTATTTTTAAACGCAGATGATAAAAACTACGTCGAACCGGATATCAGTGTAATATGCGACTCCAAAAAGCTGAATGATAAAGGATGTACCGGCGCTCCGGACTGGATCATTGAAATTGTCTCTCCCGGAAGCAGACGGACAGACTATTTCACTAAACTCTTCAAGTATCGAACAGCTGGAGTTCTTGAATACTGGATTGTCGATCCTGATAAAAACAGAGTTACCGTTTATAATTTCCAATCCAAAGATACCGCGGAATTCACTTTCGCCGATTCTGTAAAAGCAGGAATCTACGGTGATCTTCAGATTGATTTCAGTTCATTAAATCTTTTATAGCGTCAAAAAGCGGATCCACTATAGGATCCGCTTTCCTCTTGTCTCATATTCTTTTATCTGATCTGCTCCACCGCTTCTTTGCAGAGTGCTTCAATTTCATCATACTTTTTCTCTGCAATCAGACTTTCTTTTACCATCCAGCTGCCTCCGCACGCAATGACCTGCGGGCAGGAGAGATAGATTCCAATATTCTCCTGGCTGATACCGCCTGTCGGCATAAACCGGAGCTGGAAATAAGGTGCCGACAGTGCTTTGATTGCTTTGACGCCTCCGTTTACTTCTGCCGGGAAAAATTTTACGACAGACAAACCAAGCTCCAGCGCCTGTTCAATCTCGCTTGCCGTTGCCACACCCGGATAAACCGGAATTCCTTTTTCCTGACAGTAGCGTACAATCTTGGGATTGAGCCCCGGACTTACGATAAACTTTGCCCCGGCCTCGATGGCTGCATCCACCTGTTCTGTCTTCAGGACGGTGCCTGCGCCTACCAGCATGTCCGAATATGATATGACTCGCTCATCCGGCGGATCGCTTCCGCGGCCGCATCTGTCCGAAAGGTCACCTCCGCACACGGGATGCCGCCTCTTACAAGAGCTCCGGCAAGATCTTTGGCATCCTCCGCTTTCTCAAGCTTGACTACAGGAACAATCCGGATTTCTTCAAACCTTTCATCTATTGTTTTCATTTCGTGTTTCCTCCTTCTACGCTTCCTCCGCCTACCAGTGTGCCCCGGTTGCACTTTCGTTTGCCGTGTTGTCTCTGTAACTTAAGAGCAGGCAGACCGCATCCAGAACAATGTGAAGGCTCTGGTCAAAAAGGGAACTCAAAAGCTGAATGGAACCACGCTTCTCCCCTGTATCTCCTTTTACGGTCCCCGGAATCACAAGGATCTGATCCGCAAATCCCGCAAGCGGCGACTCTCTTTTGCTTGTCACAGCAATTACCGATGCATTTTTCTCTTTCGCTTTTCTGGCAGCGTCCACAACGCTGATGCTCTTTCCGGATCCGGATACTCCTATCAGAATATCCCCCTCCTTTATGGCCGGTGTGATGGTCTCTCCCACCACATATACGGTGTATCCAAGATGCATCAGCCTCATCGCAAATCCTTTCGCGCTGAATCCGGAACGTCCTTCTCCCGCCACGAAGATCCTCCGGTCCTTCTGGATCAGACCGATCACCTGATCAATCTCGTCTTTCTTTACATTTGCGACTACATGTTCAATCTCGTCCATGATTGTCCGTAATACATCCATTGTCCTGCCTCCGTTCTCTATCCATATCTTACATCCGGACGGCCCCGGCAAACCGTGCGGCCGTCTCTCGTTTGTTTCCTGATTTTGTAATCGCGCTTCCCACGATCCCGATTTCAATTCCGCACTCTTTTAACAAAGGTACCGTATCAAGTGTTACGCCTCCGGCTGCCGCTATCTTTCGGACTCCCGAGAACTCTCTGACGCTGCTTCTGACCAGTTCCGCGAGCCTTTCCCCCTGTCTGTCGGACGGAAGGTGAATACAGAAAACAGCCTCCGGAAATGCTTCGCCAAGTACCCGGATCCGTTCTGCCGGCACTTCCAGCAGGTCAATCACATATTCCTTTCCAAACTCCCTGGCCACATCGGCACATGCCCGGATCGTTGTCACGGAAGAAAATCCCATGACTGTCGGAATATCTCCTCCGGCCTCATATGTTTTCCTGAACTCGTAAGCTCCCTCATCGCAGGTCTTGATGTCTGCCAGAAAACACTGTTCCGGAAACCGCTTCCGAAAATACGCAACGCTTCTGTCCAGACCGTAGTCTTTGATCAGGGATGTTCCGATTTCAATAATATCGGCAGACTCTTTAATCTCTTCTATCATAGCCTCTGCCGTCTCAAGATCTGTCCTGTCAATTGCTACCTGAAGTTTCAATGAGCCTGTCCTGGATATTTGTGCCTGCCCCCAGCTTTGGCGTAGATCCAATGAGAATGCGCACCTTCCCGGAACGCACCTTTGCGAACAGTTCCGCTTTTTTTACCTCTGTACCTGCTTCATGGATAAAAGCAATCTCCTCCCTGGGGATACCTTTTGCCACCAGCTTTTCCCGCACGTCATCATATACATTAACTTTCATATTTATTGTTCAAAATGCCGGAAACATCATCTTTCTGACAGCTACAATATACCGCGTCAGGAAAACAGTGTTCGTATTCGAACAGGTCTATACAATACTATGACATAAAAATCACGGAAACCGATTGTCCGTCCCCGTGATTTTCTAAATATATTATGTTATTCCAAATCATCAGCCTGTTGAGTCGTATGCCTTTGATTTCCTGCTTCTAATTCTTTTCTCTAACTAACGAAATCACTTCCAGATACGATTTTATCTCTGACTTCCATTTTCACCATCTCCATTTTTAGCATCTCCATTTTATCCAGCCCTTACTCCCAGATTCCTGCTCTTCGGTACACTTCCTCGATAAATGCCTGCTTCTCTTTCACCGCAACAAGAACATCATCCCCGGAATTTGTATGAATATAAATCCGGTCCAGCGACATAGCAAGTGATGAAAGCGGATTGTGTGTCTCCTCAAGCAGTTCAATGTTTCTGTACCGAATACGTTTTTTTATGAAACCGAATACGATCAGCAGTTCCTGCTCTCCAAGGTAAATATAATTTCTGAAATATATCGGTACCATCAGAAGATCCACCAGAACGAGTACAATCAGGGCTGTGATCACAGATGCGATTTCCTCTTTTTCTCCTCCTGCAGCCGGAATGACTGACCAGAGAACCAGTACATTGACAAAAATCAGAAGCGCCCATGCCCACAGATCCACTTTTCCCTGAAACTTCATATCCGGAATTCCAAGAGTATCGTCCCGTTTTTCGGTTCTGTATACTTCCTCTTCTCTCTGTACTCTGATCCTGCCGCTCTCCTGCGCCCGTCTCTGCTCCTGTCTCTGTCTGATAAATATGAAAACAAACAAAGCTGCAACAAATCCGAGGACAACAAAGAAAAAGTATTTTCCGAGTCTTCCAAGCCAGATCGTCCCCACGCTGCACCATCCAAAGATCAATGCGAGAAAGGGTCCGGTCACCGCGAGGGTATCTCTGTTCATCATACTGCCGGCCCCGGTCTTTACGGAATTTTTCACCGCCGCATGGAGAGCCCACTGTTCGATCACGGCCATCACCACGCTCACTCCGTAGAGAAAGAGAAGGCTTGTTTTGCTTCCCCAGCTGTCCGGCTGTCCCCATAGTCCAAAATGCGTCGGGATCACATCCGGAATCTTCTGATACATCACTGCAATATAGATTCCCACGCCGATCGTAACAATCCACATCAGAAGCATAGAAAAAATCTCAGTCTTTCTGTAGTGTTCAAACATCTTCATACCTGGTCCCTCCCGTCTTATTTGATGTAAAATCCAATACAGTTCATTTCCGTATCAAAGGAAATGGTAAACTGTGCCCTGCCGTCTGAAAACTGAGCCATTACAATGGCCAGCGCGTATTCTGTTCCCGTGTCCTTGTCCTTCTGTCCGCTGATATTGGTTCCGCTGATCTTTTCGAAATCCCCCAGCGGTTCGATGGTTCCCTCGATTCCGGCCCGGATCTGATCCTCCGTAATCTGTGCTTTCATCATCTCGCTGAGCATTCCGTAAGCTTCGCCGATCTTTCCCGTACAGGAAAGCTCTGCGATTTCTTCCGCTTTTTCCTGCACCTCCCTTTCATCGAAGTTTGACGAAAGCCTCGATGCACATCCGGCCGCAGGAAGCATCAACATGATTGCCGCCACCATAATACAAATTATTCTTTTTCCCTTTTTCATTTTTCTTCCCTTCTTTCTATTGGTATGGTGATACTCGTCTGGTATCCGTCTTTCAGTCTCGAAACCTGCATCGTTCCTCCATATGATTCCACAACATACCGGACATTGACAAGTCCGAGCCCTTCGTGTCCCTTTCTCTTTTTCCGCTTTGCCGGGCAGGAATTTCGAAGGCAGATCACAAGAAAATCTTTTGCTTCATCCATCTTGAGCGAAAGATAACGCTCTTCGCCGCACTCGGCAACTGCTTCCCTCGCATTGTCCAGCAGATTGGAAAAAATCGTCGTTACATCGATATCTTTCATGAACGAAAGATCCGCCTGCCCGATCTCAATACGAAGCCTTGCCCCTTTCATTTCCTGAAGATTCAGCTTTTCATTGAGGATCAGATTCAGCATCCGGTGTTCCGTATAGGTGACCCGTTCCAGACTCCTTAACATTCCTCCGATATCACTGCAATACCGGTCCGCCGCCTCCAGATCACCCAGGTGATACAGTTCCCCGATCATCTGAATATGATTTTTCACATCGTGAATTACCTTTCTGGATGCCTGATACTTCTCTTCCAGTTCCCGGTACTGATGCATCATCATCTCCTTTTGCTGTTCGTAGAGCTGATACTGTAAATTTTTCTTTTGCTGGCCGATCATATATCCGAAAAGATAAATAACCAGAAGATGAAGCAGTACAATCCCGAGCACCGCCACTGCCAGGCTCCCGTACCCGTAGATCATCAGCAGTGTCTCACCGTTCAGATACAAAGCAAAAATCAAAGCCAGCATCAGGAATGGAATAAGCAGAAATACTGCTGTCTGCCCGTTGGAAAGAAACACCTGATCCTTTTCACGGAACACTTTGACAAAATACCGGGAGACCAGAATGTATTCAGCTGCCAGCAGCAGATAAACCGCCGCCCGGAGCAGAAAATACCAGTTTCCGACCATCAGTGTCACGGAAGATCCAAAGCCGTATCCGAAAAAATCAAACAGCATCGTAAATACCAGATAACTTCCAAATACCGCCATGGCAAACAGGATGGTCTCCACAATTCCCGCCTTGGTCCGAAGGTAAAACAGCGATGACAGGACGAAGAGAATAAGCATACCGCATCCCGCATAAAGCAGCGCGTTTTCCTGCCTGAGTGTTAAAACCGAACTTAAGAATAAAATCAAAACCGTCGGAATACGGATGATGTGCGGGATCTCTTCCGCCCTGTGGTTCCGCTTCATGAAATACCATGCCGCATAGGTGTATGCCAGGCAGTAGAGAAGCTCTGCCAGTACAATAATGATTCTTTCTGTTTCTGTAAATCCTGTATTCATAACCATTTCCTCACAGCCGTCCGGCCAGAAACTGATTCAGTTCCTCCCGGAATGCCTTTCCCTTTTTCTGCGAAAGCGGAAGAACGCTTCCATCCATCATGGTAATCTCGTATCCTTTAATTCCCCTGACCTGATCCAGATTGACTACAAAGCTTTTGTGCGGCATTGCAAAGCCATACGGCCGCATTTTTTCCAGGCATTCACTGATCTTTGCCTGCTGGTAATAGACGCCTTCCTTTGTATGCACCTCAAGCATCCGGAATGTATATTCAAAGTAATAGATTTCCTCCGCCGGAATCCGGATTCTTCCCTCCTTCGTCAGAAGATCCACAACCGGCTTCTGATTTTCCTTCTGCATGTATTCCAGCGCTTCCTTAAGCTGCCGTTTAATTTCCTTTTCTTTGACCGGTTTGAGCAGGTAGCCGAAGGCATGAACTCCGAAAGCATATCCTGCATATCCGCCATAATTGGTAATATAAATAATTTCAACCTGCTTATCTGTCTTTCTGATCTCCTTCGCCGTCATGATTCCGTCCATCCCCGGCATATCAATATCCAGAAACAGAATATCATATTTACGGCCTGCCTCCAGTAATTCCTTTCCGCTTCGAAAGAGATCTACTTCGTATCGGTCCTCCTCTTCATGCAGGATCATTTTCCTGACATTTTCACACACAATTTCCTGATCGTCACAGACTGCAATCCGAATCATAAGCCCCTCCTTTTCCCCTTGTGCGTTCATTATAATTCTCTGAATTTTTATCTTCAAGTACCACAGCACGAAAGAAAGAAAATCCGGCATAAAAGACAGCAGCGGCGTTTCGTAGAACAACGAGTTGCGCTTGCGGAACTTTCGCGCCGGGCGTGGTCGCTTTAGCGACAAATTTCTGCTTTGCGCGAGTGTGCATCCCGCGGAGCGTTTTTGTTTAACAGGGAACGAAGTTTCCTGTTAAACAAAAAAAGACTCCGTCAGGTTTTGCCTGACAGAGTCGGTAATATTTCCATTTTTTATTTTGTCTGAACCTGTTTTTCAGGCAAGTGCCTCCTCGTTTCCTGCTATGGTCACCGCCCTTCGCCCTACCGCATCAAAGCTGCTCCAGAATGTCTCTTTCTCCACGGTCTGCCATCCGTTTATCGGATCCGCAACCCGATACTGCCCGTATTCTTCCCCGGTCAGAACGACACAGTGCAGGTTGGTATAAGGCACATATTCTTCGCCTTCCGGAAGGATCCATGTGTAGGAATCCGAGTAGGACGGCGGTGCATAATTCATCGTCACCCAGACCGCCACCGGAACAAGCAGCCATTTCTTCCTGTTTATTTCACTCATCTCCTCAAATTGGTTCTGTCTTTTCTTTCCGCCCCGCTCAATCGAAAGTACTTGTGAAATATGGCTCTTTGCCACTTCTCTCATTGCCAGGTTGTACACGTTTTCCGCGTTCTTCCTTTTATGCTTTCCTCTTCCGGCTGCCTGATTTATGAGGTAAGTGTAGCAGAGATTTTTTCCTTTGTAAAATACCTGTTTTAAATACAGCTCTATTCACTTTACCTATAAAAAGGCACAGGCCCGGGATTCCCTTTTATTTCCCGTTCCCGGCTTCTTTCCATATTTTCCGTTCCATCACGGTCAGCCAGATCTCCCAGATCAGGTAGTAGAGGATGGTAAAGACCGCTGCCGATGCCGAATACCGCAGCATATCCCCCGTCTGGTAGGACCGTACCTCAAATGTCAGCAGCGCAAATACTGTCTCGATCAGAATTCCGGCAGCCGCGGAAATCCAGAATGGCCGGTGAATCTGACGGTGCATCAGTTTCCGACGCTCTTTTCCCTTCATTCCAAGCCGGATCAGGAACAGATCCTGCTCCTGCATCGTTCCCGCCTCGCTCTGCGTCTTGGAATAAATCTGGAAGAGTCCGAATACAAAGACAAGCGCCGCTGCCACAGCCTGTGTCGTCAGATCCCGGACATTACTCTCTTTCACCTTTCCAATCATCTCATCCTTCGGATAAAGATTGCCGACCCGCTCATCAAATAACCGGTCGATCGGATGCTCTTCCTCCAGGAAAGAAAGCGCCGAAACCACATCCTCGTACTGATCCTTCGGTACTTCCCACAGAATCAGATTGGTCGGCCCGTCCGTCAGGTTGTCCTCATTCTGAACCATGTATTCTTCCCATGCTGCCTCTCCCTGCTCCAGAAGAACCGGCATGTTTTCTTCATTTTTCTTCCGTACGGATTCGTATCCCCGCTCAAATTCTTCATCGGAAAAGACAACAAGCTGTTCCTGTTCTCCTTCTCCCAGAACTCCCGTCAGAATGTCCCGCTCTCTGCCGACTTCCTCATGACCGGTATAAATCTCATGCCTGCGGTCTACGCTGTAGTAGAGAAGCGGCTGTCCGAACCGGAGATAATTTCCCGTTCTGGAACCGCTGTAATCCAGATTTCTGGCCGGCATGGATACATTCTGCTGGTAAACCGTGTGAATCTCTCCATCTTTTAAATCCAGATTCTCCGGTGTTTTCCCAAGTGCCTCTTTCAAAGCCCGGTAGGTATCTTCGGAAATCCCGATATACTGTCCCTGCTCCATGCTTACCATCCGCTCGTCTTCCAGACTGCTGTTTCCTCTTACCGAGTTAACCCGCACCATCGGATAAATCTGCGTTTTCACGTCATACTCTTCCATGACCGCCTCCACCCGGTCCATATCCTGATCATAGGCCATGCTGACAATATCATATGGCAGCTGCGCCTCCGCCGATGGCGTAATCATTCCACTGATTAACGGAATTCCGGCAAAGGAAAGGACGCAGATATGTACAACCGTCATGACGTAAATACTCCACCGGTTCTTTTTAAACCGGTATCTCCATTCCTTGTTCCAAAGCACATCCTTGATATATTTTTTCGGATTCAGCCGGGCTTTTTTGACGCTTCTTACCATCACTCCGGTCAGAATGAGGAACACGCCAAGGACAACAAACAGATAGCTTCCCTTATTCTCGCTCCAGGCCGCAGATGTATACCATGTTGCTGCCACATCAAGCAGCACCAGTCCTATAATCACCCTTCTCCATACGGCAGACGGCACGGTCTCCGCCTCTTTCTCTTCGTAGAGCACAGTGGAATTGCCCATCCGCAGGATATTCTCCTGATTCAGCATGGTAGCCAGAATCAGTGTCAGAAGAAACGCGATCCCGCCCCAGCCGATGACATAGGAGGAAAAGAACGATGGAAGCACGATTCTTCCCTGAAGCGCTTCTCTGAGTACAGAGTAGAGACCCCCTCCGGCAAGTATGCCGAGAATGGCGGATAATACCATACTGATGCCAAATTCTACCGCAAACAGAAGGTAGATCGTCCGGGTACGGATACCGAGAATCAGGAAAGTCCGGTATTCCCGGTTTCTCACCTTTGTATAATTGGAAATCAAGTTGTACATCAGCAGGATGCAGAGGAAAATAATCATCACTGTAGAACTTGTAAAGATCCCCTGCAGTTTCAAAATCCACTCCGGGATTCCCGGTACCTGCGGAATATTTCCGGATGAAAGGAATACTCCGAAGGCAACAATAAGGAAGATCGCAGTAAAGATCCCTCCCAGAATGAGAAGCACACCGTCTTTCATGCTGGAACGGAAGTTTTCCCAGATAAGGATTCCAAGCTCTTTCGGATACCGCCCCGGAAAATAAAGCGCCTGTTTTCTTCGGAGTTTCGCCGCTCTTTCCTGCCGTTTTACCTCTCGGTAGGCTGCCATCTGCTCATACCATTCATCCAGGAAGCGGAAACCTACATATTCAAACAGACTGGCAATGGATACAAAGAGCAGAGGCATCAGCTCAGCCTGTTCGCTGTTCAGTTCTGTTCCGTGTACGCCTTCATAAGCGTTTGCCGCCTGTATGCAGGCGATCAGGCACAGAAACACCATAGCCCGTGACGCAATATCCAGTGCATGTACCTCTTTTTTTAAAATCATCAAAATCAGGCGCGCTACATAAAGCAGTACGGCAATCGTTCCCAGAATATGGCAAAACGCCAGCGTCGGACCTGCCGATGATCCAAGCCAGAAGTGCATATAGTCACCGGACTGAAGCGCCTGAATCCATGCACTGATCAGATTGTAGTTTTCCCCTCCCACCGGAAGCTGCCAGACAACTGTATATAAGACCACTACACTCAAAGATAAAACAATTCTCCAGATTTTCGCCGCCTTCTTCATCTCTTCCTCTCTTTCTACCTACATCTGCTCCAGTGCGTAAAGCGCAGCTCCCACTGCTCCCACAATCTCCGGTTCCGGACAGATATAAAGTTTTTCCCCGATTTTTTCTTCTACCGCACGCACAACACCCGGATTTTTCGCAACGCCGCCGGTCATCATAAATTCCGGCTCCATCCCTGCTCTCTTTAAAAGTGAGTAGGATTTATTCGCGATCGCCCTGCAGATTCCATTTGCGATATCCGCCTTTTCTTTGTTATTGGCGATCAGAGAGATCACCTCCGACTCCGCAAAAACGGAACACATGCTTGTGATTTCAATATCCTCCGTCGATTTCATGGCGATCGGTCCCAGTTCATCGATATCGATCTCCAGAGATCTTGCTATCATCTCAAGGAAACGTCCGGTTCCTGCCGCGCACTTGTCATTCATGACAAAGTCCACGACTTCGCCGTTTTCATTTAACCGGATTCCCTTACTGTCCTGTCCTCCGATGTCGAGAATCGTCCGGATCTTCGAATTGAAATAATGAGCGCCCTTGCCGTGGCAGCTGATCTCGGTAACATTTTCATCTGCAAACGGAATGCTGACTCTTCCATATCCGGTAGATACAATTCTTGCGATGTCCTCTCGTTTCAGTCCGGCCCGGTCAAGCACCTCTTTTAAAATCCGGTCCGCACTCTCGCCGGACTTTGCTCCGGTCCGGATCACGGAAAATGCCCGGATTTTTCTGTCCTGATCCATGATCACGGCATTGGTCGACGTCGATCCGCTGTCAATCCCCATTACATACATGCTTTCCTCACCTCTCCTTTTTGATGTCTCTTTCCTGCTGCCTTTCAGTGATTCCAGAAATGCTTCCATCCTGGTCAGCACCTGTCCGTAACTCTGCTTCGTGTAATCTGTCTCCAGAAGCAGCATCGGCTTCTTTAAAATCCCTTTGAGCCATGCGTACTCATACGAATAATTATCGCAGAATTGGACGGTATGGTAAAGTACCCCGTCCACACTTTCTGCATATTTCTGAATCAGATCGTCTCTTCCGGCGGCAGCCTCCATCCGCATACACGGAAACTGGCTTAAAAGCCCTCTTACATATCCGCCAAACACATCTTCCGCATCGTAGAGCAGCTTTCTCGCAAGACCGGTACAGGTCAGGTCAAATGCCACATTGGCCCCTTTGTCCTTTAAGATCTGTTTGATCGTCTCGTCGGCTCTTGCACCGATGATTCCGATATTCGGCCCGCCCTTTTTCAGGGAAATCATTTCCTCCCTTTGATGGGCCCGGATAATTTCTTCCAGCTTTTCCTCCTCAAACTTCTTACCGGAATATACTTCATAAGCATGGATCATGTCACGGATCCGCTGTGCGTAAAGTGTGATCCCCGCATCTTTGATGATCCGCGGCGTATCCAGCATGTAAATGAATTTATCCGGCATCTCCTCGGTCAGTACGTCATAGAGCCTGCGTATGCTGTCGCAGCACGTCGTCAGGATGATTCCGTCATACTCTCCTTTTGACACTTCCTCCAGCACGCCCTTCGCAAAGCTGCAGATGTTCGGATGCATCTTCATATCCGCCTGATTAAAACTGGTCACCTGCGGCTCAATCCTCTGAACCGGTTCTCCCATGGCCGCGAAGACTTCCACAGGTGCATATTTACATATATATCCTAACATTCCTTTTCCTCTGTCTCCAACAATTCTAAAAATGCCTCCAGCCGCGTCTTGATCTGTCCGTCGTGGCTGTTTCTCTTGTCAATCCCGTCACCGTCCAGAATCAGCGTCGGGATGCCTTTTTCTTTCATCCGGTCTTTCAAGATCAGACTTCCGCCGGATGCCTGCTTGCATCCCCAGTGGCAGAAATGGATGACTGCGTCCGGTTTCAGCCGGTCCGCCAGCTCTCCGACCATATCGGCCTTCCGTGAATAAGAGCCATTGTACAGATTCCGGATGATCTTTTTGGCAAGTGACTCAAACGGTTTTTCCGGATCCATCTTCTCCATGTAATCAATGACAATATCCCCTGCCGTGATCTGATACTCTTTGCTTCCGTTAAAATATTTCTTCAGTGTTTCCTGATAAAACGGCAGAAGATGAATCCAGAGAATCCTCTTTCCTTCAAATTTCGGGTATGTCTGAATATCCTCGACCATAAAACGGATCAAGTCAAGAAATTCCTGCGTTCCGATAAGCAGATGGGTTCCCATCATCAGATACAACTGGCTGATAATCTCTCCCGGATAATAATAGGTATTCTGAAGTTCAAAAAACCGGAACAGCTCTTTTCTCGTCTCATTTTCGATCCGGATGGTCTCCCGCAGTTTTTCCTCGCTGAAACGTACTCCAAAAGTTTCGGAAAGCTTCTCTGCAAGTTCCCGAAGCTGATCCGCCAGATAGGAGACTGACGCCTCATCATCCCGGTACGGGACATCCAGAAAGGTAAACGGTACTCCCTTTTTCTTCTCCAGATAACGGAACGTATTGAGGTTTCCGTCACAGGAAAGAGAGGTCGTCACCGCATAGTGGGGCTGGCGCACCACGCCGCTGTCCACGCCTCCGACAAAAGTCTTATGATAGGAACAGAGTGTCGGCGCAATTCCGGCATTCTGTGCGTAGTCGATGAACTGATCTTCCAGATGATATCCGCTTAAATAGCACGAAAGACACTCGATGGAGAGTGTCCGGATTCCCATGCTCTGCATGATCTCGCACGGCGCGAAAATATTGCTCCACACATAGCTGTCCTCTCTGGCAAGAGCGTCCGCCACCAGTGACATCATCATCGATTCCAGCTTCTGATATCCTTTGGAAAGCCCGCTCTTTGGCAGAAGTCTGGTTCTCCATTTGTTTGCCTGAAACCCGAAAATCATTTTGTTCCAGCTTTTCTCAGGATGCTCGATTGCTTCCTGTCTTACAAAGTCAATATATTTGTCTGCAACTGACATGCTGTCATCCCTCCTTATTTCTTTGTAAGCGGTACGAAAGCCCCGATGAAAAGAGGATTCTCCTGTTTTTTCATCAGGGCCGGGCGTCTTAAAATGCCGCAAGCAGTTTTTCAATATGTTCTTCTTTTGTTGCCCATGACGTACAGATCCGGATCACCGTATGGTCCGCGTCATAGCGTGTCTCATGGTTAAACAGGAATTCTTTTTCCAGTTCCTGTAATTTCGTATCTTCCACAATCACGAACTGCTGATTCGTGATACTGTCCATATAGAAGCGGTATCCTTTCTCCTGAAGCTCCTTTTTCAGCTTCATGGCAAGCCGGTCCGCATGGCGTCCCATCTCCATGTAGAGGTCATTCTCAAACATGGCAAGGAACTGTAGGCCGAGGAGCCGTCCCTTTGCGAGCATTCCGCCTTTCTGCTTGATCAGGTAGCGGAAGTCCTCCTTCAGCGCCGAATGGCTGATAACGACACACTCCCCGAACAGCGCTCCCACTTTGGTGCCTCCGATATAAAAGGCATCTGTCAGTGCCGCAATGTCAGAAAGCGTCACATCGGTCCCTTCCGCTGCAAGTCCATAGGCAAGCCTTGCACCGTCCAGGAAAAGATACAGTCCGCACTCGTCGCAGACCTTTCTCAGATCTGTCAGTTCCTGTTTTGTATACAGCGTGCCAAGCTCTGTCGGATGTGAGATGTATACCAGCTTTGGCTGTACCATATGTTCATGCGCTCCATCCGCCCAGTGGCTGTCATGGGCCTCTTTGACCTGCGCCGCCGTAATCTTTCCGTCCTTGCCCGGCAGAGCAAGAACTTTATGGCCGCACGCCTCAACAGCACCGGTTTCATGAACATTGATATGTCCGGTCTGCGCGCAAAGCGCCCCCTGATACGGGCGAAGTGCCGCGTCGATCACGGTCAGATTGGTCTGAGTGCCGCCCACAAGAAAATGGATGTCCACGTCCTCCCGGCCAACTACTTTTCTGATACGGGCTCTTGCCTCTTCGCAGTACGGATCTTCCCCGTACCCGACACTCTGCTCCATATTCGTATCTATCAGTTTCTGAAGGACGGCCGGATGCGCTCCTTCCACATAATCATTCTGAAACATAATCATAGTCTTACCCTCCTGTCCGTTCTTTTACTCCTTATAACTCTCTATAACGCTGCGGATTGCTCCGCATTTCATGCCAACGTTATCAGTATATCACATTTTCCGGACATTTACATAAGCTGTGCGAAAAAGGATGCGCCCACAACCGTCAAAAGTCCTGCCGTGACGATCGCAAGGCTTCCCATGGCTCCCTCGACTTCGCCCATCTCCATGGCCTTGGCGGTTCCCATCGCATGGGAGGCGGTCCCAAGGGCCAGTCCTTTTGCGATCGGATGGCGGATCTTTAAGATCTTATAAAGCCATTCTGACGTGATATCTCCGATCATTCCGGTCACACAGATGACCGCCACGGTGATGGCGGTTATACCACCCATTTCCTCTGAGACTCCCATCCCGATAGCTGTGGTGATGGACTTCGGGAGCAGGGTTACATACTGCTCGTGGTTTAAACCGAACAGTTTGGATAACAGAAAAATGCTGACAAGGCTTGTCAGTACGCCCGCCAGGAGCCCGCACAGAACAGCCGCCAGATTTTCCTTCAGAAGCTTGAGCTGTTCGTAAAGCGGCACCGCAAGGGCAACCGTCGCCGGAGTCAGAAAATAACTGATATATTTGGCGCTTGCATTATAGGACTCGTACTCTACGTTGGTGAGCGCCAGAAAGGCGATCAGTACAATCGCTGTGATCAGAAGCGGGTTCAGCACCGCAAGTTTGTACTTCCGTTTCAGCAGAAGCCCCCCTTCGTAGACAACCAGGCTGATCACCGGTCCAAAAAAGAGGGAATGTTCAATAAAGCTCTGCATCTTATTCTTCTACTCCTTTCTCCGTTTTCTCGATGACCTTTTCCGTCACAATGCCGGTCACTACCATGACGAGAAGCGTCGTCACAAAGGTGATCACTATCACCGGCACTACCACCGGGCGCAGCTTATCCCAGGCTGTCATCAGTCCTACCGCCGCCGGAATAAACATCACCGGCATCAGTTCGATTAAAATCACCGATGCCTCTTTGACCTGAGGCACACGGATTAATCCGGTCATCAATGCCGTCAACATCAGCACCAGTCCATAAACACTGGCCGGAACCGGAAACGGGAGAATCCGGTTAAGGATCTCTCCCAGAAGTGAAATTATCATTATAATTAAAAATTGCCGTAATACTTTCATATTTTTCTCCTGTTTCTTTTCTGTCATTATGTAAAAGGCATATACGCAGCCGTTTTAGGATACGCCCTGCCCGGACGCATGATCCAGCAGATAGACAACAAGCATATCCACCATCTTGTCATAGCTTTCCATACCGTTTTCCTGCCCGTTCGACTTTAAATAGGCATCGTTAATCTGATTGGACACCTCCGCAATCCTGCCTTCATGCTCTGCCCAGAACGCATCATTTCTCTGAAGGTCTTTTCTTGCGTTTTCCGGAAGCATCCCGTAAAGTTCCTCGTAGGATGCCTGATCATAATTCCAGAGCTGGTTGGTCGCATACAGCCATCCGGATAAAGCCGCACTGTACCGGAATTCCGCCACATCCGACCGGCTGCACGCAAGCCAGGCGATGAAGTTTGCCTCCCGCTCCTGCATGAATCCTTTCAGGTGAGAGAGCTCGTGGCACATGGTAAACGGAATATTATACGCAGTCATGTCCCCATTATAATTGGCTTCCACCGTAAACGGGGAATAAATTCCCGTCAGTGACTGTATGGAAAGGAATTCCGAAAAAATCAGCTTTTTCGGCTCCGGATAATAACCCTTCAGTTCCCGGTAGTCTTCCCCCAGCGTCTGCATGGCCCGGACCGCATTCTTTCCGGCATCGGTCGTAAAGAGAAGCTCCCCGTCATCGTCCCTTGTAACAGAAGGCTCCGTATCCTGCACCGCCTGAGTCAGCGTCAGGCAGACGCTCCGCAGTTCATCCACGGTATAGTCCCGCGGAAGAATTCCGCTCCGCTCTGCAAACGAGGTGCTCCGGTAATTGATCCCGCAGTTGATCACATATAGAAATGCGAGAACCGATACGGTCCACAGCAGTACGACCGCCGTCTTCTTCGTCCGGTAAAAATTCCAGTTTTTATGGATAATCGAAAGCAGAATGTACAGAAAACCTAAAATGAGAGTCAGCACAAAAAGATACAGGCCGATCTCCGCCACAGAGGTCGGAACCAGCCCGAAAATCCGCCCGATACTTCCCGTCAGAGCCGGATAGATATGCTCTGTATGCCAGTCGGCAAATCCGTCTACATACACCGACGCAGCCATCAGGGCCACTGAGACGGCAAGAAGAATCAACGGAATCAGCACCCGCTTTTTAACTCGTCTCTTTCGTCTCTTCCTCATTTGCAAAACCTCCCGGAAACATCTTGTGAAAATAGTCTCTTGTCCGGCGGACATCCTGATCCACCTGATTTTTGACTTCCTCAAGGGAATCAAACTTCTGAATCCCCCGCAGGAAAAGATAAAACTCAATCATCACTTTTTTCCCGTACAGGTCCATGTCAAGCCCCGGTATATATGTCTCCACCGTAGTCTTCGGATCATTGTCCACCGAAGGTCTTGTCCCTACATTGGTGACACCTGCGTACCGCTTCCCGTCAATCCACGCCATAACTCCGTAGACTCCGTGCTCCGGAAGTTTGTCCTCTTCCTGATACTGTAGATTCGCCGTCGGCATACCGACCTTTCTTCCATTTCCTTTTCCGTGAATAATGATTCCTG
Source organism: Drancourtella sp. An57 (assembly GCF_002161525.1). Lineage (NCBI taxonomy): Bacteria > Bacillati > Bacillota > Clostridia > Eubacteriales > Oscillospiraceae > Drancourtella > Drancourtella sp. An57. Next base: position 25,169 of record NZ_NFHY01000010.1, on the reverse strand, counting down.
TTAATGTATACAATGGTGTTCCTCCGCCTGTCCATTTTACTTCATAACGCTTATTATGACATTTTTCTCCAAAGCAATCAAGACTAACTTCTTTTTTGCACAAATTTATGGAAGCATACTTGCGGCCGCAAGACCGAGGGCAAGAAAGGGGCCAAGGGGAATGGTCTCTTTCCTTTTGCGCTTTTTGACGGCTGTCATGGCAAGTCCATAGATTCCTCCCGCCAGAAGCCCCAGAAACAGCCCAAGGATCCCCCGACTTGTTCCGAGGCAGAAGCCGGCTGCCGCCATCAGTTTGATATCTCCGCCTCCAAACGCTCCCTTTACAAGCAGGGCGGAAAGAAACAACGGAAATGCACTGGACACTGCCCCTGACACCGCCTGCAGAAGAGACAGCTGCTGCCACGTATCCGTAAAAACGGCAAGCAGCCCCGTAATCAGGAGAAGTGCCGGATAACGGTCCGGAATCTTTTTTTCGTTCCAGTCCGACACTGCCGCACCAAAAAGTACTGTCAGAAACAGTAGTTCACATACGATATTCATAACATCCTCTTTTCGTGATCATTTTATGATAGGTCAAATTGATAAAACAGAATTGTTTTCAGAAAAGGAGAAAGGGATGCGCCCTTTCCCCTGTTGAATGGTCTTTGAATAATCTTTTTGCTATTTTGATTCCTCATCCTTTAACGTCCGGAACCAGAAGACCGTCATCTGATCCTGATAATCCACCCCATAGGTCATGCCATGCGCTTTCAGGATCGTGCTGACAATGGAAAGCCCAAGCCCGGTTCCCTCCCTGCGTCCTGCCTGATGCTGGCTTCTCTGATACCTCTCCCAGATCAGTTCCCGCTCTTCCTCCGGAATTGGATTTCCCGGATTTTTCACTTCTACAAGACAGCCATCTTCTCCCGTCTTCAGGGATACGATAATTTCCTTTTTATTTTCAGTATGATTCAAAGCATTATATAGAAGGTTTCGGATCACCTGGCTCATTTTCAGCGCATCTACATATACCGGAATCTCCGTTTCATCCGAGACGTAACGGATCTGAATCCCGTACTCTCTGGCACTCGGTTCACAGAACATGATTTCGGATTCTACGATTTCATACAGGTTGTACCATTCTTTTTTCAACTGAAGATAGCCGGTCTGAAGCTGAGAATAGTCCAGAATATCATTTACCATCTCGCTCATACGCTTTGATTCCCGGATAATCAGGTTCAGATCTTCCGTACGTTTTTCCTCATCCTTCCAGTGGATGTCGCGGACCATTTCCGCATACCCTCCGATCAGGGCCAGAGGAGAACGGAGTTCATGAGAGACATTGGCAATGACTTCTTTCCGTAAATCGTCCACTCTCCGAAGTGCCCGTGAAAGCTCTTCCACGGAGTCCGCCAGCTGTCCGACTTCATCATTCAGCTTCAGGTTCGGTACCGCTGTCAGATCCCCTTTTGCCAGGTCATCTACGGTACCTTTGATAATATGGATCGGTTTCGTAAACTTTCTGGAAAGGATATGCGCCAGAATTGCCGAAGCAATCATCAGAAGAACGCTGAAAAAGATCAGCTGTCTGCGGTTCATATCCAGTACCTGATTCAGTTCCGTAAAATTCTGTGTCAGAATAATATATTCCTTTTCTCCGTTATAGAGGACCGGAATCCCGATTTCATAAGATATCAGCTGTGATCTTTCCCTCACTTCCCTGCTGAAAGACTCCCCGTCCAGAATGGATTGGTATTCTTCGCTGTCTCTGATATTCTGCCAGGGCTTGATATTTTTCTCATCTTCATCGATGTCCAGCTGGTGTCCGTAACTGTAAATGGCTTCCAGCCGGCCTTCGGAATCGACAATCATCAGCTTGCCGTTAATCGTCTTGCTCAAATATGGAATCAGCTGATCATTGTCTGCCAGATCTTCACTGTTGAGCTGTTCCTCCACCGGTTCCAGCCGTTCCTGTATCCCTTCAATCGCCACCTTGGTATAATTTCTCTCCAGGACAAGGATCTGGATAACCCACATCAGGACGATCGTAAAGATGACAAGAGCCATCATGATGAGCCAGAGACGCGCCATCATGCTGGAAAAAAGGCAGTGCTTTTTTTTATTCTCTGTACTCAAATTTATATCCGACTCCCCACACAGTCTGAATCAGCTTCCGGCGGTCTCCCAGATGCTCTCTCAGAGATTTGACATGGGAATCTACGGTCCTTGTATCTCCATGGTACTCGTATCCCCATACTGTCTCCAGAAGCTGTTCCCTTGTCAGGACAATGTGTTCATTTTGTGCCAGCTTAACCAGCAAATCAAATTCCTTTGGCGGCAGATTGATCGTCTTCTCCCCGATTTCCACCAGCCTCGCATCGATCTGAATCCTCAGATCACCAAACTGTAAAATCATATTCGGCGCGCTTCCGGTTCTTTTGAGTACCGCATTCACTCTTGCCATCAGTTCTTTCGGACTGAACGGCTTGGAGACATAATCGTCCGCGCCCAGATTAAATCCAAGAAGCTTGTCATACTCCTCGCTCCTTGCAGTCAGCATGATCACCGGGATCTGTGAGTGCTCCCGGATCTCCGCAAGAGCCTCAAAACCGTCCTTTCCCGGCATCATAATATCCAGAATCAATATATCAAAATCCGTCTTATCCAGCAGGTCGATTGCTTCCTGCGCATTTTCCGCCTCCTGGCACTGGAATCCCTCCAGTTCTGCGTAAGTCGATACCAGTTTTCTCAGATGCATGTCATCATCCGCGATCAGCATCCTTCTCAGCATCCGCCTCATCCTTACTCCTCCTTCCATCCTGCCCCATGGGCAGTACCCCTTTTCGGGTTCATTTTTTCTATTATAAAGTGTAATTGTAAGAATTTTGTGTGCATTTTCTAAAAAAACATGGGAAAACGGATGAGGCGGTTTTCCTGCTATTCTTTCCGTGTTTTCGCATTCATTACAAGCATCTGGAGCCGGTTTTCTATATTTGCAAAACTGACATCCGGATCATAATCCAGCGTCAGGATCTGGATATCCGGATACCGCTCTTTGAGCCTCTTGGAAATTCCTCTTCCGACCACATGGTTCGGTAGACATCCAAACGGCTGTAAAATAACGAAGAACTTACAGCCATTCTTTGCGTGGTGCAGGATTTCTCCCGGAATCAGCACCCCTTCTCCCGCGTCAAACGTATGATGAATGATCGGATCGCTGTCCTTGACCAGATCCTGCATTCTGCATGCCGGGCGATAAAGCGGATGCATTTTTGCGATCGAATCCGTCACGTTGTGGGCCAGATTGAAGATCTGATTTGCTGTGTGGAACCACACCTTATCCTTGACCGGCTTCTTCAGATGATATTCCCTGTTCTGGCTGTCTTTATAAAAATAAGTCTTACGGATTACATCCGTCATCCGCGCTTCAACAATCTCAAACCCGTTGTTTTCCAGATATCTTTCAATCTCATGATTGGCACCCGGATGGAAATTCAGAAGGTACTCTCCGACAATCAGTACCCGCGGCCGCGTGGTTGTCCGGTCATATGAAACCTGTTTCATGATTTCGATGGCCTTTTTAAAGCCTTTCTTCATTCCGGAAATGCCGGAGCGTTCCAGTCCTCCTATCACCTGATCCATTGCTTTTTCAAATGCCCGGTCCGCACTTCCTTCTTCCGTCTCATACGGCCGGATCTTCCGAAGAAGTTCCTCCAGCACATCGATCATCGGAAGACCGAAGGCAATCCGCATGGCGGAAAGCAGATTCATCTGAAAGCCCGGATGCAGGTTGTGATAATCCATATCGTCATTGGTCAGAATCGGAACATTCTCGTATCCCGCATCATCCAGAGCCTTGCGAAGCAGCGCACCGTAATGGGTAAGACGGCAGTCTCCGATATATTTTCCCATTGCGATTGCCACATGGTCGGTATCGTACTTTCCGCTTTTCAGTGCCGCAAGAGCTTCGCCAATGACAATCTGTGCCGGGAAGCAGATATCATTGTGCACATACTGCTTCCCGAGCCGGATCGCTTCCTCCCGACCGATCTCCAGCGGAACCGTGCGGATTCCCTGCCCTGCATAGGCCGCTGCCATCAGTCTGGAAAAGGCATGGGATGTATTCGGGATCAACACAACTTTTTCCTGTCTGCTTTCTTTCGTATATTTCACCGGATACGGATCTTTCAGTTCATGAAGTTCAAGTCCCCGTTTTTTCTCCCTTCCCATGGCTACCGTCTCCAGGAAGGAACGGACACGGATTCGGAGCGGTCCTTGAATATCACTTTCATCCAGCTTCAAAACAAGCGGTGTCTTACCGGAAATCTCCTTCATGAGACGGATGATTTCGTCTGAAAGGTATGCATCATGACCGCAGCCAAAGCTTACGATCTGCACATATTCCAGATGTTCGTTGCCAGCCGCAAGGATTGCAGAAGAAATCATCCGTGCATGGTAGTTGTTTACGATATCCAGCCGGCTTTTGCTTAAATCCACCTCATTGGCCTCCGTCAGGGAGTCCGCCGTCAGCACCGGGATTCCCATCCGCGTAAACATATCCGGCAGATCGTGGTTGACCAGAGAATCATTCTGATACGGCCTTGCCGCCAGTACCACCGCGAATCTTCCGGTACGGGTCACTTCCTCAAGGATGGCGCTTCCCGCTTTTTTCAGTTCGGTGTGGAAGGTATCTTCCGCCCGGTCTGCCGCTTCCATGGCCTGTCTTGTCATCTCTTCCGGGATCTGGAAGGTCGCTTTCATATACTGAGTCAGCTGCCTGTCCCGGTCTTCCTTCGTATACCAGTGGAACAGCGGGGCGTCATACGGGATTCCCCACATCTGCGCCGGATTGTCCGAGTTGCGCACGACAATCGGATATCCCTTTACAACCGCGCACATGGACTCACTTGTCTTTTCCGTGTTCTCGGTCGGAACCGTCGTGATCGATGGCATGAAAATCCGGTCCACCTTTTTGGACGCCAGATTTCTCAGGTGCCCGTGGACAAGCTTTGCCGGAAAGCAGACTGTATCTGAAGTTACCGCTGAAAGACCTTTTTCATAAATCTTCCTTGTACTCGGATCCGAAATCTTTACATCAAATCCCAGAGATTCAAAAAATGTTACCCAGAACGGCATCGTCTCCCAGAAGGAAAGGACACGCGGAATTCCGATGGTGATGTTCCTTTTCGGTGCAAGCTCCGGATGCGGATACTCCCGGAACAGAAGCTTTTCCCGCTTCCGGAACAGGTTCGGCACGGCATTTGCCTTCTGCGTCTTTTCCTTTAACTGCTGCCGAACATTGGAATCCTCCGGCATGCCAAGCACCGTTCCCCTTTCACACCGGTTGTTCGTGATCCACGCATTGCCGTTGGAGAAGGTGACGATCGTCCTCTTACAATGGTTCTGGCAGAACGGGCACGGAGAATTGGACTCCTGCTTATAGGAAAAATCATCCAGAGAGTCCAGATCGATAAACGTCCTTTTCTCCGGTTCTTTCTGGTGGCGTTCCTTTGCGATCAGCGCAATTCCGATGGCTCCCATGATGCCCGGATACGGCGCCCGGAATACTTCCCGCCCGAGGTATTCTTCCATCGCCCGGACTACCGCATCATTTTCAAACGTGCCGCCCTGCACGACAATCCGGTCTCCCAGAGAGTCCCGGTTGGAAATGCGGACGACTTTCGTAAAGACATTTTCTATAATGGAACGGCACAGACCGGCCATGATATCCTCCGGCTGTCTTCCGTTTCTCTGCTCTGTAATAATGCTGCTGTTCATAAAGACCGTACACCGGCTTCCAAGCACCGCCGGATGCCTGGACGAAAATGCCACCTCGGCGATCTGCTTTGACGGTATCTGCAAGGTAGATGCGAAGTTTTCCAGGAAGGAACCGCAGCCTGATGAACATGCCTCATTGACAAGAATGTTGGTAATAACACCGTTGTCCATCCAGATCGCTTTCATGTCCTGTCCGCCGATATCTAGAATAAATGTCGCATCACTGACATATTTCTGCACCGCCCTTGCGTGTGCTACCGTCTCTACGGTATGGTACTCTGCCTGGAATGCCTTGGCAAAGAGCTGCTCACCGTATCCGGTTGTCCCTGCCGCAATGATTTCCAGTCTAGCACCCGCCTTTTTGTAGCGCTCCCGCATCTCAATCAGGGCACGCTTTGCCACCATAAGCGGTTCTCCTTCATTCGGTGCATAGAAAGAGCCGAGAATTTCCTCGTCTTCTCCGATCAGAACAAACTTTGTCGTCGTGCTGCCCGAATCGATTCCCAGATAGGCTCTCACCGTCTCTCCCGGTTCCGGCTGTTTCCATTCCACCGGTTTTGTCGCATGTCTGCGGCGGAATATCTCTTCCTCTTCTTTAGACGCAAAAAATGGCCGGGCTTCCTTCGAGTCGGCATCCTTTTCTTCTTTTGCATTCTGAAGAAGCTGTGCGTACTCGGAAGCGGTACGGCTTTTCGTTTCAAACATCGTCTTCAGCGAGATGGCTGCGCCATAGGCCACCATCAGTTCCGGGTGTTCCGGCCTTAAAATATCCTCCGGAGAAAGATCCAGACGCTCGGCAAAGACACGGACGAGAACCGGATTAAAGGTAAGCGGTCCTCCCTCAAATGCTACCGGCTTTTCGATCTCAAGTCCCTGGGCGAGACCGCCGATGGTCTGCTTGGCAATCGCGTGAAATGCAGAAAGAGCCAGATCGGTCTTGGCCACTCCCTGATTCAAAAGGGGCTGGATATCGGTCTTGGCATACACGCCGCACCGTCCTGAAATATCATAGACACAGGTTCCCTGTTCAGCCAGCGCATTGAAATCCTCCACGGAAACTTTGAGAACAGACGCGATCTCATCGATAAATGCGCCGGTCCCTCCGGCACAGCTTCCGTTCATCCGCATATCCGCAACCTGGAGCGCGCCGGTCCCCTCTTCCTTTCGGAAGAAAATCATCTTTGCATCCTGTCCTCCAAGCTCAATGGCACTCCCGACGGACTCATATTTGTCCTGAAGCGCGATGGCATTTGCCGCCACCTCCTGTACAAAAGGGACATCCATTTTCTTTGCAACGGGTTTGGCTCCCGAACCGGTCAGCGCGATCCGCACCGGCACATCCGGGCATTCCCGCGCGAATTCCTCTACCGCGCGGACGACACTTTTTAACTGCTTTGCATGGTGCCGTCTGTAATTTGAATACAGGATTGTCCCTTGTTCCGGGTCCACCGCAACGATCTTTGTCGTGGTGGATCCAACGTCAATTCCAACCAGTAATTCCTGATCAGATGAAAGTCTCAAATTTCTGCTAATCATATACTTCATCTGCCTTTTCTTAATGTATCTTAAATTTTTTCATCTACCTTGAAACAGGATTCCCCTGACGGACCATCTGTCGGCAGGGGAATCCCATTCAATTTGTCATGATTGAATTATTAACACAAAGTGAGGAAAATGTCAATTTATCTCTTTACTGATTTAAAATCTGCATAAACTCCTCTTACAGTACCGGACATACGGTTTTCATATCCGTACCGTCTGTTTCATTTACGGTCAGGAAAAGTCCGTCTGGTCTCAGGGCGCAGCAGACCGCACAAAGTTTCCCCGGTCTGTTCATTATTCCAGTACCACAGATCTTCCGGCTCCGTCACCCGGAACATACCTGAAAGCACCTTCCGGTCCGGACAGATCTTCGGGAAAAGATCCTCCAGCCCGGCAAACAGTTCTTCATTATAATACTCCGTTCTGTCATCGCCCCACAGCGCACAGTAGAATATCCCCGCCTCAACCAGATCCTGGAACATATGGCTTCCGTAACTCAGCTCCGGCATATATCCCGCACGGCTGTCCGAGACTTCACAGATTCCCCGGAATCCGGAAATCTGTGCAAAGCTCACCGGCACTCCCAGTTCCGGTGAAGAAGTTCCCACCCTTCCCGGCGTCATAAGTAGGATCTTCTTTCCTTTCCCTCTGTACCATGCATTGACCGCGCCCACCGCCTCCGCCGCCTGAGACTTGAGCGCATAAGGATATTCATAGTAGGCTTTCGCATCGATCTGTATGACCACATCGATCTTCTCCTTCTCCGAAGTCCCCATGGCAGAATCTCTGAGACGGAAAAAGCAGTCCTTTTCCGGCAGTCCTGGAATCCCGGTAATGCTTCCCTTCTCCCCCGTATAGAGCGGCCGGCACTGGAGAAGGTTGACTACGAACTCGCCTTCTTCATTCAGATTGACTGTATACTCAATATCCACCGGATTGCCGTAGACCTGACCTAGTGTTTTCAGTACGCTCTGCATAAAACCGGTAAACTCCCTGTTCTCAAGAAGTCCCTATAACTAAAAACAGCGAAAATGATATGCTGTCCTTCCTGACAGGAAATCTGATCCTCAGGACAATACGAAGTTAACCTCTTTCTTTGTTTATCATAATTATTTTCTGTCTATTCTGGTTTTTTTATTTTATATGGATTTTTTTCTGACTTTATATTGACACGTCCCGATTTATGAGTTATTATTAAGACATCAAAAGAAAAGGAGGACGGACCACCAAAAACATAAGTTCAACATTTAAATTTTAAAGAAACGAGGTATAGTCCAATGGCAAAGTAATCGAAATATTATTGAAAACACTATTCAGAAAGGATAGTTTTAAATAGATATCAATTAAACAAGGAGGAAAGACCCATGGATGGAATAGGTAAATAATCCACTGTACGAATGCGAAATCGATACAGTGGATTTTTATTGCCCTCTTATATATTTTTACTTTACACAAAAAGGTGATTATTGAAAAGCCATCGGACCTCGGCAGATTTTCAACATGCCAAGGTTTCCCGTCCTTTCATCAGAACTTCGATATAATGGTCGAAATCTACATCATTTTGTTTTTTCAATATCTCAATATAACTTTCCTTGATGTGATCTGCCGCGATATCCGTTGCATCCGGCATTCCCATGGCATCCCCCAATGCCATACCAAACAAAGCACCTGCAATCTTATTTTTCATTCCGCCACTTCCATGCTCTATTGCAATTGCAACTTACTTTTTGTCCTGTATCAATTGAACAAAATGACTGCATTTTTCATAAACGGTTATTAACTACAGAACAAAGTTTCCTGTTTAATAAAATATTGCCCGGTACAAACCGGGCAACACAAAAATCTGTTTTTTTATTATACCTGAATCACTCCTGCCATGCTGCAGAGCAGGACGATAATTCCAAGAACAATCCGGTACCATCCGAAGGCCTGGAAGTCATGCTTTTTGATGTAGTCCATCAGGAAACGAATAACTACGATAGACACAAGAAAGGCGGTAATCATACCGACCGCAAGCACCAGCAGTTCGGATCCGCTAAAGGCAAATCCATACTGAAGAACTTTTAAAAGGCTTGCGCCAAGCATAACCGGAACCGCAAGGAAGAAAGTAAATTCGGATGCCGCTTTTCTTGATACACCGATAAGCAGGGCGCCGACAATCGTGGCACCGGACCGGGAGGTTCCAGGAAAGATTGCCGCAATCAGCTGGAAGACCCCGATGATCAGCACAGCCGAAATTGTCAGATCCTCCACTGTCTTCATCCGCGGTCTTTTCCCTTTATTCCAGCGTTCAATCACGATGAACGCAATACCAAAGACAATCAGGGCAATCGCAACCGGAACTGCATGATAGAACATTGCTTCAAATACATCATCAAACAGAATCCCGATCACAGCTGCCGGAATGCAGGCCAGAAGGATTTTTCCCCAGAGGATCATTTTCTCCATTTCGATTACCGGTCTGTTTTTGTCTTTAAACTGAAACGGGAACAGCTGGTTCCAGAACTGCAGTACGACCGCAAAAATCGCGCCAAGCTGAATCACAACAAGAAAGACATTGACAAAGTCCGCGCTTCCTTTCAGCTTGACAAACTCGTCCAGAAGGATCATGTGTCCTGTACTGCTGACAGGAAGCCATTCCGTGATTCCCTCCACAATTCCAAACAAAACTGCTTTTATAATTTCCATTTATTTTCTCCTTGTTTCTTTTTTGATTGATTCTTTTTCATGTATCAAAGTGCTGCCATGGCAATCGTGCCTGCAGTCAGCAGAACCAGTCCTGCCGCCGCTTTCCTGCTGAGCTTTTCTCCAAATACAAAGTAGGAAAATGCAACAGTCACAAGCACGCTCAGCTTGTCAACAGGAGCCACAATACTGGCCGGGCCTTCCTGAAGAGCCCGGTAATAGCAGAGCCATGAAGCTCCTGTAGCGATCCCGGAGCAACAGATAAAGATCAGCTCTATTTTCGGAATCTGCCGGACTTCCTGCTGCTTTTTCCGGATTCCCACCATAAGCCAGGCCATCACAAGCACCACACAGGTACGGATTGCTGTGCCGAGATTGGATTCCACGCCGGAGATCCCGACCTTTCCGAGGATCGCCGTAAGACTTGCAAATACTGCGGATCCTGCCGCATAGAGAATCCAGCCTGCACCGCCCCTGGAATCTTTAATCTCCACATCCTTTTTCTCGATCATCAGAAAAATTCCGGCCGCAATCACAATTACCGCTGCCGCTTTCGGAATTGAGATTCCTTCCTGCAGAAAGATCAGGGCAAGCAGGATTGTCAGCACTGTACTGGACTTGTCGATCGGAACAACCTTGTTGATATCCCCTGTCTGCAGCGCCTTAAAATAACAGAGCCACGATGCTCCCGTGGCCGCGCCGGACAGAATCAGAAAGACAAGCGTTCTCGCATCAATCAATGAAATCTCATCTGCCGATCCTACAATTCCTACAATCACCCACGAAAAAATCAGGATCACGATCGTCCGTACCGCTGTGGCTACAGTAGAATCGGTTTTCCTGATTCCGCATTTTGCCAGAATGGACGTGACCCCCGCAAAAAAAGCAGAACCCACAGCATACAAAAGCCACATCAGACATTCCTTCTTTCTCTATCAGGATTCCCGGTCATTTAACCGGTAACCAGCACCCCACACCGTCTCGATGATCTTCGGATTTCTGGCATCATCCTCAATTTTCTCTCTCAGACGGTTCACATGAACCGATACCGTCGCCGCATCGGATACATACTCAAATCCCCATATCTTTTCAAAAAGTTCTTCTTTTGAAAACACGATATTTGGATTTTCTGCAAGGAACCGAAGCAGCTCAAACTCCCGGTTCGGGATTTTCAGTTCCACACCATGTTTCCATACTTTCCAGGTCTTTGGCTCGATCACCACGTCCTGGATCGTGATCTTATCTCCCTTGTTCCGCTCCTCCCTGCCGCGCCCGGATGTCAGCCGTTCGTACTGCTTCAGATGGGAGCGTACCCGCGCCACCAGCTGAGACGGATCAAAAGGTTTTGTAATATAGTCATCAGCACCCAGTCCGAGGCCGCGGATCACATCCACGGCCTCGGTGCAGGCTGTCACCATCAGGATCGGAATATCGATCTGATCCCGGATCTCCCGTCATCTAACAACACGGTTTCATATCCATTGCTCTCCAGATAATCTTTTTCCAGCCAGGCAATTTTTTCATCATCCTCCACAATCAGAATCTTCGTCATATCAGTTCCTCCTATGGGAAACATATCTCTATTTCATTTTTGCCTTCCGCAGCTGCTCCAGAATCAGAATCACCGCAAAGCAGACAGCTGCGCCGATCAGAACCGTGACCGCCATCGGCATGGTAACTGCGACAATCTCAAGCAGAGACGGGAACAGTGCAAGAGCCAGGAACGTACCGCCGACCATGGTCACGCAGACAAACAGTCTGAGCGGAGTAAGCGGGATACAGCTCTTGATCACTGCCAGCATGGAAATCAGAATCAGCAGAAGATACATCACCGTCTGTCTTTCCTCAGTGCCAAACGGCGCAAGCAGCGTAAATACCGCAATCATACATGCAACCGTAATACCAAACGGTGCGGCATGGGAAAGTGCCGTCGGGAGGAATTTCCCGCGGATTCTCCTTATATCCGACTCCACAATCGATACGAAGGACGGATATGCCTCGATGCAGGCATCGATCAGCGTGATCTGAATCGGAATAAACGGGAACGCCTTATTCGTGATCAGACAGAAAAACGATACCAGTACAGAATAGATCGTCTTGATAAAGAATACCTGCGCTGTTCTCGTTACGTTGTTGATGACCTTCCGGCCTTCCATCACAACATGTGGAAGGTTCGTAAAGTCGGAATCCAGAAGCACTATCTGCGCAATCTGGCGGCTTGCGTCACTTCCGTCCGCAACTGCAATCGAGCAGTCCGCCTCACGCAGTGCCAGCAGGTCATTGACTCCATCGCCTGTCATCGCCACCTGATGGCCCTGACGCTTCAGCGCCTGCACAAGCTCCTGCTTCTGCTTCGGCGTCACTCTGGCAAAAACAGCATATCTCCGGCAGAGCATATCATAATCCAGATCTTCGCCAAGCGTGGACAGATCGATGGCATCTTCCCATCTCTCCAGTCCGGCACGTTTTGCAATCATCGATACCGTCTTTACATGGTCTCCGGAAATAACTTTGACATCCACGCCCTCTCTCTTAAAGAACGCAAGCGTTTCCTCGGCATTCTTCCGGATCGTATCTTCCAGAATCACACTGTAAACCGGACGGATTCCCGCCGGCAGCTCATTATCATTCTCCCACGTCTGTCCGGAATATCCGATAATAATCACTCTTCGTCCTTTTTCCAGCTCACACTCCAGATTCTCCGGAAGATTTCCCATCAACCGCTCCGGCGCGCCCACAAAAATACTTCCCGCACCTTCAAAACTGATGCATCCCCATTTTCTCTTCGAAGAGAATGCGATCTTGTGAACCGGACGGTACGCCGCTTTCGGCTCAAACTTTTCTTTCAGCGCCTGAAACGTCGCATTGTTGTCATCACTGGCGGCCATATAAGACTGCACAAGCGCATCCATCTCGCCGCCCGGCAGATCCGTCAGCGGAATCACCGAATGGACTCTCAGCTTTCCATCTGTGATCGTCCCTGTCTTGTCCAGACAAATGGTATCCACATGTGCAAGCGTCTCCAGTGAATAAATATTCTGCACAAGAATTTTCATTCTCGCAAGCCGAATGACACCGGCTGCCAGAGAAACAGATATCAGAAGAACAAGTCCCTTCGGAAGCATACCAAGAAGTGCCGCCGAAGAAGAAATCACCGCCTCATCAACCGGAGTATTTCTAAGGAAATACGCTTCCAGGAACAGGATAATTCCAAGCGGGATAATCAGAAAACTCGTAAATTTCGTCACTTTCCGCATGGAACCAAGAAGCTCCGAATGAATCTGCTTTTCCTGCTTTACTTCATTTGCAAGTTTCGTCGCATAGTTTTCATTCCCGACATGGGTTACTCTCGCATACGCCTTACCGGAAATAACAGAACTTCCCGAAAAAAGCTCCGCTCCCTGTTCCTTGACAACAGCATCACTCTCACCGGTCAGAAGAGACTCATTGACCTCAAGCATCCCATCCACAACGACCGCGTCATTACAGATCTGATTACCGCTGGCAAGCACCATCAGATCATCCTTTACGATCTCTTCCATCTCCACGGTCATTTCCCGGTTATCCCTGCGCACATGCACAGTCGGACGGTTCAGAATCGACAGCTCGTCCACAAGCTTCTTCGCCTTGAACTCCTGCGCAATCCCAATCACAATATTCAGAATAATAATCGCGATGAACAGCATATTCGAATATGCCCCCACCAAAAACAGCAGCACCGCAATTAAAAAGTTCAGAAAGTTGAACAACGTACAAAGATTCTCCCGCACAATCTGCGGCTTCGTTTTCGTAATCTTTGCGGCTCCAGTACCACCCTCACCACGGGCCTTCCGTTCCTCCACTTCCCGGGCCGACAGCCCAGACAGATTCTCACTCATCACACTACGCCTCCTGCACTACTTTTCTCTCTCAAAGACTAGCATCTTCGACTAAACAAATTTTTATGAATTCTTAAACAATTTCTAAACTCTTCCCGTGTCCTCTCCGCTCCCGTCAGAAGCACACTCACACGGAATTCTATCATAACAGAAATCATGCAAAAATGCAATTTCAACCACATTATATCAGCCAAAAACCATACATACAACAATTATCGGGGACGTGTCAGGGTTGTTTCATGAACAACTCAGACCGGACTATACCTGAAATTATTTTCCTATATCGGTTCTGTTGAGCTTAATACGAAAAAAAGCGCAAATTCCCCCCTCTTCTCTTTACATTGCCTTTTTTTAGAGCTATTCTTTATATATAGTCAATACAAACCGGTTATGCCTTGAAACACATACTGTTCTCGCAGGACGGCATTGTCACAAAAACAATCCATCATTTCTGTCATAATGTTTGTCATGCCGGCTTCGAGCATTGACAGGCGCAGGATATTATACGCATATTTTCTGATTAATGCCAGGTTGTTTCGGGATTTTTTTGCAGGCGAACGGTCTTCCCTGAACGTATCGTCCAATACATGGTGGAGCCGGTTCTCTATTGACCAGTGCATTCTTTTAATGCTTCCCAGTTTCTCTGCGGTAAGGGTCCGGTCTGATATCATTGCGGTACACTGGATGTCTTTTCCTGTTCCTTCTGCCGCAGACGGAACCGGGGCTCTCATCGAACCTTTCTTTAAGAATTCTTCCAATGACGGCGTAATATCATTCCCCTCTTTGTCTCTTTCTACCAGTACCCTTACCTGCTTGATTCGTCCGATACTTTTCACCATGTTCCATTCTTCCTGACTCTTTGTCAGCCATGACACATCTCCGCATATCTGATAAGTCCTGTGTTCATATCGGTCGCGGTTCTTTTCTGTCCGGCTGACTTCTTCATAGTTTTTTAGGCTCTCCCTCAATACCGGATCCAGACGTTCTCCCTTTTTCTTTTTTGCAGTTTCCCTTTCCAACCGGTCCATGACTGCATGGATTTCTTCGCAGGCCTCTGGCTGGTTATTCTTTACTGTCAGGACAAAATGCCCGCCCTGTTCATGGATCTGATTCATGATTGCGGTCTGGGTACCGATAGCATCGATCGTTACGGTGCTTCCGCTGATATCCAGTAGTTTTAACAATTTAGGGATTGCTGTAATTTCATTGGTCTTTGAGTCTATGGGAAGCTGCGCCAGGATCAATCCCGCTCAGCATCCGGCTGATCGTTGACGGAGAGGCAATCCCGTTTTTCAGTTCCAGGTGCTTCCGCAGCCATTCTATATGGTTCCTGCACCAGTTCAGACTCCTGCGGATGGTTGTTCTGCCACAAAGAAATCCGATCGTGACACACACCAACATTTCTGCAAGGTCATGCTTTTTCTCCCTGCCACACCGATAATCCGGAATCTGTCTAAAGTAATAGATCAGCGGGGCCGTTCGGAATTCTCTTTCAGCACATATCAAATGCCACCTGTATTTTTCTCAGGAGTTCCCGCTGTTCTTCATGAATTCTGGAAATGATTTCGGTTTTGCCAAGACATATCAGATAGATGGTCTCCAGCTGATGCAGCTCTTCCAGCTCGACACCACACGTTTTATAAATCCGTCGCGACAGGGAGGCTGTCTGGGCTGCAAACTGATAGCGGAAATCCGATTCTTTTTTGATTGTTCTGGTTCGTTGGATATAAGATGTTGGGGACTGTTTGAAAAGAATGATGGAGAGGACATCTTCCCAGTCATCGCCTAATGGTTTTTTCCAATCATCCGGGCATAATTCCCAGACGGCTTTCGAAAAGCCGTACTCCCAAACTTCCGCATCCGTCAGAGAAACTTTCTTTTTGTTACTTTGTATCACTCCATTCGGAGTAATCACGCCGATATAAGTATCGACTGGCTGTGGATATTTTTTCCCTTTCACGCGCCGGGAAGTCCTTTTATAAAGATAATAGGAATCCCCTTTTTTCTTTACTGTAGTTCCTCTGGTCCGATATTTTTGGACCCACTCTGGATATTTCTTTTCAGTTACCGGCATAAAATCCTCCTTCCTGCATGGGTAGAATATACCTATACTATATAAGACATTATACCTCTACTCGAACAAAAAGTCGAGGATTACATATACTGATGTATAGCATATATAACCCTCGATAAAATCAGATCGATTTATACTTTTAAAAATCATTCATGAAACAACCCTGGCTGTTATTCCGGCGCTGCCGCGCTGTATCTTACTCTGTCCTGACCAGAGAAAAATCCGACAGCTCGATCATTGATGCAGGAGTTTCTATTCCCGCAATCGCCCCCATGGAAATGACCATAGATGCGTTCATTTCCGTTGTCTCATTCATTACAAAGTCTACAGTGACCTCTTTCTCCTGATCCTTTTCCAGGGCTATGTCCGCTCCGCCGTACCACGCATAGCTCGGGCTGAGCATGGCAAGCTTGATCGTTCTCGCCTCTGAGGATTTTACTTTGAACGAAACTTTATAGTGAGCGCCCTGTTCCAGAACGATCCCGCTCTGTTTGAGCTGTACGTTCCAGTCTTCGGTTCCCACATCCGTAATATCATATACTGCACGGCCGTTCTCAAAAGAAACCTCTGCCGCTCCCGGAGCGGTAACCGCATTTTCCCATCCTTCACTTCCGGAAGCGAAATCACTGTTCGCAAGGAGATTTTCTCCGACCGGCTGTTCACCGATATCCGGTGCATCGATCTTTTCAAGGTTGATATTGTCAATGCAGATCCTGTGGTTTTCTGTTATCCGGATCCCATCGACAGCCCCCATAGATATACTGAGAACGGCCTTCGGATCTGTCTCGCCCGTCATCTGGAATACGATCTCATATGTATTGTAATCTGTTCCGAGATCTACGATCTTCTCTCCCGAATACGGCGTCCAGTCGTCATCAGAAGTGCCGTCCCTCTGGATCGCAAACATCAGTTTTCTCGGTATGCTTGCCTTTGCGTCGAGAGAAAGCCTGTACCACTGTCCTTTTTCAAGCTCCACGTTATTTTGCTTCAGCTGGATCTTCCATGCCGCGTCCCCGGTGTTACTGATCGAGAAGTCTGCCGCATTGTCCTCATTCAGGCTGTCCACGACATAAGTAACGTCTGATGAGATGCTGCTGTCTACATATGGTTCATATCCGGAAAATCCTGCGTTAAAGCTTCCGTTTTTGATCAGGCTGTCTTCTTCTATCCGCACATTATCAAGATAATAAAGTCCCGGTTCTTTGAAGATAAATGCAAGATCCGTATCTGCCGGTTCCGTATCCACAGTCAGTTTGTAGTCATATTCCTGCTCTGTCCCGTTCATTTCGGCGCTGTATTCCTGTCCGGCGGCTTTTACCGTGATCTCCCTGCCGGGTTCACCTTCCGCCGTAAAACTCATTGCATACGTGCCGCCTGCGGACAGCGCAAGATCACTCTGCGATACGATGACCGGATGATCTGCCGATGTTCCCTCAGGAGCATTTACCATCAGTCTGCGGATATTATCCTCATTCGTGACGCTCACTTCCGCTCCGCTACTTTTTGACACATCCCAGTATCCGAGACGTCCTTCTCCTTCCTGGAAGCTGCCGTTATACACGTAGTTGCCGTCGGCAAGGATGCCTTTGTCTCCTTCGGTGATCTCAATCTCATCTATTTTCTTCAATGAAACATTGCTGATCCGGATCCCTGCCGTCGAACCGGCTGCTCCCATATTGAATTCCAGACGTCCGTTCGCATCATCGCTGTCTGTCATGGTAAATTCAAACGTATATGTCTGTTTTTCCGGTGTCAGGTTTACCACCGTATCTTCCAGATAACGCCGGAACGATCTGTCAGGCGCGGATACGCCTACTTTCATTGTTCTGTCTGCATCTGCATATGCATCGAACGTAAGCCGGTATACTCCTCCCTGTTTCATCGGAAGATCCGGCTGTACCAGCTGCACACTGTAGTCCACTGTCCCCTCGTTTTCTGTTGTAACCGCGATTTCATTGTCTTCGATTCCGGCTTCGGCTTCACCGCCCAGCGCAGTAAGGAATGTCCAGTCTTTCTCGTCTGTCAGGTCTTCCTTTACAGAAAAATCTCCGTTCACAACATAATTGCCGTTTTCATCGGGATCTCTTAGGATCACTTCTTCAACCGGCTTTGTAACATTTTCATCGTAGCTGTCTTTCTGGTAAACTTTCACATAGTCAATATAGTATGCGGCGTTTGCAATATCAGTCGTCTCGTCCGGATTGCCCGGCCAGTTTCCGCCCACCGCCAGATTCAGGATGATATAGAACGGCTGGTCAAACGGAGCCGGATATGTGATCTCTCCCTGTCCTTCTGTCGCAGAGTACCAGTTATCCTCCGTGTGGATCAGTTTCCCGTCGACGTACCAGCTGATCTTTCCCGGTTCCCATTCTACGTCAAACACATGATATTCATCCGAGAACATACCTTCTTCCAGTGTATAGTTGCCCTGGCTCTCGCTGTGCGGATTTCCGTAATGGATCGTCCCGTAAGAAGTATCTGTATCGTTTCCGAGTACTTCCATAATGTCGATCTCACCGCATCTCGGCCACTGTCCATAAAGGTTTTCATCTGTCGGCATCATCCAGAATGCGGGAAGGAAGCCCTGCCCTTTTGGAACTTTCACTCTTGCTTCAAACAGACCGTATTTAAAATCATGTTTATTCTGTGTATTTACACGTCCGGATGTGTAGGACACACTGCCGTCTTCATTCACGGTCTCCACCGGTTTCAGCACAAGGCTTCCATCCTCAATATAGATGTTCTCCGGTGAATCCACATAGGACTGGAGCTCATTATTCACCCAGCCCGGATCATGCAGTTCTACATTCCAGTCGTCTCTGTTCAGAGTCTCTCCATCGAACTGATCCTCCCATTTCAGGTTATACCCTTCATATGAGAGATCTGTTGTCTGCTCCTCCGCTTTCTGTTCTGTCCGGTATGTAATCTCCGCCTTCAAAGTAACTTCCTCTCCGTCTATCAGTATCGTTTTTGTAACCTCTTCTGTTTTCTCTTCCGCCGTCTCTGCTCCCGGTTCCGCCGCTTTCGCCGTCAGGGAAGCCGGAAGAAGCGTGCCGGCCATTGCAGCCACAAGCAGCAGGGAAAGTAAATGCCTGCCTTTCCGCTTTCTTACTGCGGCAATGATAACACAGAAGCTTACGGCGCCTGCGATGCACCACGGGATTATATTGGCCGTATCGCCTGTCTGTACGGTTTCCTTATCGCCGGTTCCATCGCTGTCCGGCCGGTTCCCGGGATCTGTATCTTTGTCCGGCCTGTCTGTATCAGTTCCTCCCGGGATCTGCGCACCGCCTTGCTCCTGATCTGTCCCGGAAGTCTTTCTGACCAGCCTGACCGTACATTCTCCTGTCCTGCCGCTTCCCACGTCGCCGGTCTTCATCTCCCATTGATCCGGCGAGGCGACGCCGTCCTCCGTCTGATACCCTTCGGGAATACTTCCGCTGATCACAATATCGGTCAATATATCGTCCGACGCATTGTAGATTTTTACCGTCTCATTGATCGGGTCTGTACTGCTGTATTCCGTCCGGTCTGTCTCGATGGAAATTTCCGGCCCTGCGGCTTTTGTTTCTGCCATTACCGCAGTATTCGCCATCAGTACTGCAGTGGCTGCCGCCAGTATAACGGCTGCCGCCCTTCTTGTTTTCTTCATTTCTGCGTCTCCTCATTCAGTTTTTTCACTAACGCTAAGATTCTTCCCGCACACTCGCGGATCTGTTTTTCTGACAGTTCACCCCTCTCATACGCCCGGCGGATGTCCGCGTCGTCCCGCCGGTTCCCCGGCATGATGATATCATTTCCGGCGGCCGCGCATTTCCACGGGATACTACCGTCTTCCGGTACTGTCGTATTCCAGTCTGACATGATCACCCCCTTAAATCCCCATTCCTCCCGGGCGGCAACCGTGCACAGGTCACGGCTGTTTGCCGCGTGGACTCCGTTGATCAGATTATAGGAAGACATGATCGCCGCCGGCGCGCTCTCTTTTACCGCGATCTCAAACCCCCGCAGATAGATCTCACGGAGCGCCCGCTCAGAGACACAGGAGTCCACTCCCATCCGGTTATCCTCCTGATTATTGCAGGCAAAATGCTTGATCGTCACACCGCATCCCGTATGTTCCTGCACGCCCCGGGTGACCGCGCTGGCAAGTGTGCCCGAGAGGAAGGGATCTTCCGAAAAATATTCAAAATTACGTCCGCAGAGAGGATTCCTCTGGATATTCATGCCGGGCGCAAGCCAGAGATCGACATGGAATTCCCGCATCTCCTCCGCGACCGCACGTCCGAACTCGGCGAGCAGCTCTGTATCCCAGGTCTGCGCCAGAGCAGTGCCTGTCGGGAACGCCGTACAGTACTGATAATATGTATCCGCGTTTTCATGGATTTCCATCGGTTCCAGGAAGCCGTTTTCGAGGGATCCGAGAACACCGGTCCCATATACGGAATCTGTCTCCCGGTCGACCTGATAGCTCTGCCTGAGCCTGAGCCCTGCCGGACCGTCCGCCATGATCAGAGAGCGGATCCGGTACTTTTCTTCCAGAGCCTCTGTTGTCTCCCCGGCTGATCCGGGCACCCGTATCCCTGCCGATCCGAGCGTACTTGCGCCTGCCGTGATATTCCCGTACAGGAGAGGGATCAGTTCCTCCACGGGATACTGTTCTTCTGCCGGCTGCACATTCTTTATTTCCGGTTCACGGCACGGCACAAATTCACAGACCGGTATCCCGGTCTCCTTCTTCTCTTTCTCCCTGTCTCCGGCTTCTCCCCGGCTCAGCTCTTCAAACGGCTCCTCCAGCGGGCAGATCCGGTGTGTTTCCTCTATCACCGTCTCCCGGGCGACTGTAAGATACGCTGAAAGTACGGCAGAGTCCAGGCTGTTTCCGATCCAGACGCCGTATGTCCCTGCTTCTGTTATCCATGCCTGTCTCTCCTGGGAGAATACCGCCAGCTGCTTCTGAGGGATCTCTATCTTCACTTTTCCGCTCTCTCCCGGAGCCAGCCGCTCTGTCTTCGCAAAGCCTGCAAGCCTTCTTCTCTCCTTTTCTATCCCGCTGTGCGGCAGAGATACATAGACCTGCACCACTTCCCGCCCCGCATAGCGTTTTCCTGTATTTGTGACGGATATTTCCGCCCGCACCGAAGACTGCTCCTGCTTCAGGCCGCACAATTCCAGTCTGAACGAAGTATAGGAAAGCCCGTATCCGAAAGACCAGAGCGGTCTTACGCCAAAACTGTCAAAGTACCGGTAGCCGACATATATCCCTTCTCTGTATACTTCTTTTTCCAGATCTCCGTTTAGATAGCTGTATGTATCCGGGAACGGATGATCCTCATATCTCCTCGCCCACGTCGCCGTCAGTTTCCCCTCCGGCACCGCCCTGCCGAAGAGTACATCCGCGGCGGCGCGTCCGCCTTCCTGCCCCGGCTGCGAAATATTGAGTACAGCGCCGATATTTTCCGTTTCCTGCAGGATATCCGTCAGCTCAACCGGCCCGCCGGAATTCAGGATCAGGATCAGCGGGATCTGAAACCTGTCAAGGTATAACAGATCCTCCCTTTCCCTTACGCTCAGGTAATAGTCCCCTTCTTCCAGCCTCCGGTCCTTTCCTTCTCCGGAGATCCTGCTGATGACATAGACGGCTGCCCCGGCTCCTCTCAGATCCTGCTCTGTGATCCTGCGGCCGTCGGGAAGGACAAAAGGATTTGCCGCATATGCATCAAACGGATTCTGTACATGGCGCGCGTCCTCCAGTATCTTTTCTTTCCACTCTTCTCTTACTTCTTTATAACGTTTATCATAATCTCGGATCCAGTCTTCATTTGTAACGGATGCCCCGGCTTCTTTTATTCCTTTGTAAACAGAAATATTTTCCCTGTTATTGACATCGCCTGATCCGATGCCGCCTTTTACTGTTTTCTCTGCTCCGCTGCCGAACAGGGCAACAGGAGCCGAAGTCTTCAGCGGGAGCACTCCCTCGTTTTTAAGGAGTACGATTCCTTCTGCCGCCGCTCTTCTCGCCAGCGCCCTATGTTTTTCTTCGCGTGCGGACGGCTCCTGGTTCAGGCTGCCGCTGTGTGTCCAATTTTTCATCATTCATACCTCTTTATCTGTCATCATTTTTCAGTCATGGTATAAAGAGACCGCCATAGCGTTCTCCTGCATATACTGAAAGGATTCCCCTATGGCGGTTCTTTCATGGATTACTGTCCGTTTACTCCTTTACGCCGCCGAGCGTTACACCCGCAATAATGTATTTTGAAAGAAGCAGATATACGATAATGATCGGTACGATTGCCACCGTGATCATCATATAGATTTTACCCATATCAAAGTTCATGTAGTCCGCTCCACGGAGCGTTGCGATCAGGATCGGTACTGTCATCTTGTCCTTAGACTGGATGACCAATGCCGGAACGAAGTAATTATTCCATGAACTTACAAATGTAAATATTGCCTGCACCGCGATCGCCGGCTTCATGATCGGAAGCACGATCCGGTTGAAAGTCCGGAATTCTCCGGAGCCGTCAATCCTTGCCGCTTCCACAAGCGACAGCGGAAGAGACGACTGAAGATAGCTGTACATAAAATAGAATACAGCCGGTGACGCAATGGACGGTATGATCAGCGGAAGAAGCGAATCATACATCCCCATATTTGTAATCAGGCGCAGGAATCCCATCGCCGTCACCTGCGTCGGCATGACAAGGATTGCCATGATAAATGTAAACGCAGCCTTTTTTGCCTTAAAATCATAGGCGTACAGACCGTAAGCCGTCAGCGATGAAAAATATGTACATAACGCCGCGGAACAGGTCGACACGATCAGGCTGTTCAGGATTCCCTTAAACATCGGGAAGCTTCCGTCATTTGCCACGTTCTTCAGATTTTCCAGAAAATAGGTTCCCGGGATCGCCGAAAATCCTTTCTGCAGATCCGCATGGGAGCGCGTCGCATTTACGATCAGGATGTAAAAGAAGAACAGGCATAAAAATGACAACAGTATCAGCACCACATAAGCCAGTATTGTCTGGCTGTGTTTCGCCTTTTTCGACTTCATAACCTATCTCCTCCCTTTCCGCGCATCTTTAAGTTTTCGTTTCGACGCTTTCGAGCCATAGCCGTCGTCGTTGTTTCCATTCGTCATCCTGTATACAAAGAAGCACAGGATACCGCTTACGATAAACAGGTATACAGACAAAGCGCCCGCCATGCCGTAGTTTCTGCTCTTCAGATGGCTGTTCAGGAACATGATCAGCGTCATGGACGTACGGTCCGGATTTCCCTGCCCGTTCGTCAGGATCTGCGGAACATCGAACATCTGCAGGCCGCCAATGATCGAAGTGATCAGTGTGTAGGCAAGGATCGGACGGATCAGCGGGAGCGTGATATAGAAAAATCTCTTGACGCTCGTACATCCGTCCAGCTCGCACGCCTCGAAGATATCCTGGCTGATCCCCATGATTGCCGCCATGAGCATGATCGTCGTATTTCCAAACCACATCAGGAAGTTCATAAGTCCCACAAGTGATCTGGTACCGATCACAGAGCCGAGGAAATCGACCGGCTTACTGATCCATCCCAGAGACATCAGGATCGAATTGATCGGTCCGTTGGTCGAAAACATCGCGAAGAACAGCATGGCAAACGCAGACGCCATGATCAGGTTCGGAAGATAGATGACGACCTTAAAGAACTGTTTGCCTTTGATCTTCAGACGGATATCCGTAAACCAGTTTGCAAGGAGCAGCGCGATCACGATCTGCGGAACAAAACCGATCACCCACAGGATCAGGGTATTCCCCGCATATTTGAGCATATCAGAGCCCAGCAGGCTGATATAATTCTGCATTCCGACAAAATTGGGACCGATTTCTTTGATTCCCGACCGGTAATATTCAAAGAAACTGTATCTGACCGTATCAATCAGCGGGATCAGAGAAAATATCAAAAAGCATATAAAAAACGGCAGGATAAAAATATATCCCCACTTGGCATAGCTGACACTTTTACGTTTCTTTTTCATAAAGTATCATTCCTTTCTATTTCCGGCAGCCGCACAGACTGTCCGTCCGCTGGGCTGCCGGCTTGCTGCATTATTCGGACCACTCAACCTCTGTGATATCCGGATAACGTTCTTTGATCGCAGTCTCGAAATTCTCTTTTGCCTTATCAAAGTCTACATTACCCTGGAAATAATCGCTGAATGAGTTCTGGAACAGCTCGACACATCCAAGATCATATGCGGAAAGCGGAGCAATCTCTATATTTTCCGCTACCGGTGCATAGTACTCATACGCATTCTGTCCGCCGAGGAAATCAGATGCATATGCATCGTCTGCGGCCGCTTCTTCCATACCGCTTACCGTATTTGTAAAGTCAAGATAATCCTGTGAGATCTTCAGCAGTGTATCTTTTTCCGCTGTCA
This sequence comes from Drancourtella sp. An57, assembly GCF_002161525.1. Classification (NCBI taxonomy): domain Bacteria; kingdom Bacillati; phylum Bacillota; class Clostridia; order Eubacteriales; family Oscillospiraceae; genus Drancourtella; species Drancourtella sp. An57. The sequence goes on along the minus strand of NZ_NFHY01000010.1, from coordinate 805 downwards.
TTGCCAGGATGATATCTTTTACGTGCTCCGGATTATCCGTGCCTGTTGCCGCATGGATATAAGAACCGCCCCAGTTGTATTCCTGCGGAGGATTTGTGACCGCCCATGCGCCGGCTTCTCCGTCCCAGTTCGGATTCAGTGTGAAATCAATGCCCCACGGCGGAAGCAGGAAAGCGAACACCTTGGAAGAAGATCCCATCGCCTTGTTCCAGTCATCGTTGAACTGTCCCTTTACAGTCTTGTCCAGATATCCGGCGTCAAGCCATTCTTTGGAATTCTCTACCCAGTCCATGATCAGCGGATCGATTTTTACTGTTGTCTCGCCGTCCGCTACCCACGGCTCGCTGATATTATTGCTGTATACACGGAATGTATCCGCATAAGAAGCAAATGTATAATATCCTTTTGCCTTCAGCTCCTCAGCTGTCGCTTTCAGCGTATCCCAGTCTTTCACTTTTTCTCCCACAGCCGCCGGATCATCGGTTCCGAACACATCCTTGGCAATATCTCTGCGGTATACGAGAACTCCCGGACAGCACTGCCATGTGGAACCTCTCTGGACTCCTTCACGGTCAGAAGCTGTCGTCTTGGTGAATGCATACTGGTCTGCCAGATCCGTATCAGGATCGATCCCGAGATCTTTCAGAGGCATGGCTACATCTGCTTCTGCATCTGTATACTTATATACTAAAACTTCCCACACCAATACGGTGTGTTGAACCTTGAAAATTCAATATTTCAGCCAATAAAAAAGGCATAAACCTGTCCCGTTTGGTATAATGGAATTGACGAAAAACCATCTATA